>CAYSUZ010000061.1:0-7345 GCA_964434335.1 uncultured Planctomycetota bacterium
GCAACGGCATGGGCTATCTGTCGCAGGAAGCTTCGGTTTCCGACATCAGGTTGTCGTAGACCGACATCTTTTGAAAAACCGAAGCTTCCTGCGACAGATAGCCCATGCCGTTGCGAGCACGTTTGAACATCGGCAGGCGAGTAACGTCTTTATCCATCAAGACAACGCGACCCGCATCGGCGTCGATCATGCCGACTATCATCCGAAACGAGGTCGTTTTGCCCGCGCCGTTTTTACCAAGCAGCCCGACTATTTCGCCGGGATTAATTTCGATTGTTACGTCATTGACAACGCGTTTGCCATCGTACGCCTTGACAAGACCTTCCGCTCTGAGCAAAGTCATATAATATCCATCAAATTATCTAACGAGTTTCATTCGATTGACCCAGGTAATTCGCTTCTCTTTGAAATTGATTATCGGGCCAATTGGATAAAACACAAATGACGCACGACCGATCAAATTCTCGTGGGGGAACACTCCCCAATCGCGGCTATCGCTGGAATTTGCGCTGTTGTCGCCTAATACAAAATACGAGTTTTCCGGCACTACATAAGGCCTGGACGGACTCTTGGGGTCGTTGCTGCCGAAGTTGTTGTTGGTGTAGTAAATGTCCCGCAACACATCTATACGGCCAAAGCTCGCGCAACCGCCTGCGACGCTTACGGCGGCGTGGGACTTGGCCTTATAGCCGCCATTGCCGTCATCTTCGTATTCCAAAACGATCTCATCCTTGCCGAACTTATGTCGGAAAGTATAACTGCATTCGGGGACATTTACAACAACGGTATCGTCGACATTTGAGAATGAGACGTGGTACTCGACATCTGTTTTCAGGTTCAAATCGTTTATTAGTGTGCGTTCGGGTTTAGGCTCGTCGTTGATGGTCCATTCCACATAGGACTTCCCCCCGTTGGGCCGCAGACAAAGGGTATAGATACAGTTGTCCTCCACGATGACGTACCGCACAACGGTCTCGGCGGAATGAAAACTCAAATCGGTATCGATCTTAAGATCGCCTACATGGTTCTTGCCATAGTTGCCGTTGCTTTTTAGAGTTTGATTGTCCTCGACGATTAGCAAATCCATTATGTCATCAAGCTTGAATTCAGCGACGCCGTCTTTGGGATCAACAAACAAATGTTTTTCGGCAAGATGCCAAATCTTTTCATCCGGTAGCTCCCAGGCGAGGCTAGCATTGTCCAAAAACGGGCTTGAACTAAGGAAGTCACACAAGTAAACGCGCATCCACAGCCCCCGCTGTGATCGGTCGGGTTTTGGGGGTATCTCATCGTCAAGCCGGTCGTTTGTTATGTAAACATCGCCGTGCTTTATGTCAATCTTTTCGCCCGGCAGAGCAACGCATCTCTTAACGTAATTGCGATACGTTTTAGTTGTGTATTTACTCTGCTCAATCTCAAAATTGCCGTGACACGAACGAGCATCACAGGCATTGTGCTCGTCGTTGAGTATGACATCAGGGTCCTCTGTATATTTCTCGCAATCTGGCCAGTGGGATATATATATCGGATTGGGATATTTGAACACGACCACGTCCCAGCGGCTAACCGAGTTAAAGTGGTAGTAGAATTTATCCACCACAATTCTGTCGCCGTAATGGTCGAGCGCGTCCTGATCGCCCATCAAGGTTGTCTGCATCGAACCAGTAGGGATTTTATAAGCTTCGGCAACGTATTGTCGAATTACGATTGCCAAAATAAAGGCGATAACCAGCGATTCGAAATTTTCGCAAATGCGCTTCAGTTTTCTCAATCGCGCTGCGCGAGTTCCCTCACGTCGCCGCTGCTCGGCAAGCGCAGCACGGACGTTGAATTCGGACAGGTAGTAATCCTCGCCTGGCAACAGCCCGCCAAAGCTTTGTCGTACAGGCGGCATCGGTTCGCGCGGTTCTTCGTTGTGATTGTCATTTGTTTTTTCGTCGTTTTCCATTTTGATCTCTTATTTCACCAGCCCAGGCCGAAACGGACCAAAAGGCGGAATCGGCCAGAATCGGAGTATCGCCCTTCCTTGTAGGTGATCGTGCTTCAATGGCCCCCACGCACGGCTATCGTTGCTGTTGGCGGTATTGTCACCAAGGGCAAAATACTCGTCGTCTTGCAGCAAATACGGCTCTCGCGTGGCATTCTTAAAATTCAAATCAATCATCAAGTTGGACTGAAATTTCTCGACAAGGTTGCCTTCAATGTCTTCATATTTTCCGTCAGGATTGCGCAGCAGCAAACGCGCCTGGCCCCGAGCAGTCTCAACGTAGCGCTTCTCACTTCCGCCCGATTTTGTGGGCAGGAACATCGCGTCCATGTAGTAAAGATCGCGGAAAATCGCTAAATCCGCAAAGGCAATGCTCGTGTCGTATACTGAAATGGACACGGAGTTTTTTGCACTTTGCTTTCGACCGACAAAATCGTCGTCGTTTATATAAGCTGGTTCCACCGGAGCGTATTCATCAAAAACAACGTCTCCGTCTATCTCGGCTATAATGCGGTCGTCTGCATTACTGAAGCGAACTCGTATTTTCTCTCCGACCTCTACGTCAATTTCGTCCACAACAGCACTGCCGTCCCAGGCCTTGCCCTGGAGTCCGGTGCGAAATTGCTGCGCGAAAGCAGCTTTCATCTCCACTTTTTTTGAGGCAAAGTTTATGCTCAGCCGGTATTCGTTGCCCTCCTCGGCGATGATGAGGTCAATCGAGCCTTGCTGTTTCTGCGCCACAATCTCTACGTCGAGCATCACGTCGCCCACGGGATTAAGTAATCCGCGCAAGGCATTTTTCAATGGTTTGCTGTATTTCCTCTCAATCCAGGCGGTTTCCGGCGAAGTATCGACTATGCTTTTTTTCAATTTTAGATCGACGCTCTTGCCCTCGGCGTGGACGACAGCCGTATCCGAGATAGTCCCGCCGGAAATATCCCATCCGAGTGTATTCGGCAGGCCGCGCAGGGCCTCGAACCACAGTGTATCGCCCGTCTTCGCGTGCTTGTAGGGAATTTCACTCTTTAGTTCATCGTTGGTGATGTAGATGTCGCCATGCCTGATCTCGATTGCATCTCCCGCGATGCCAACCATGCGCTTGATAAAGATCGTGTGTCCTTCGCGATCGGGAAAGTCTTTAGGAACGATTATAATGGGACTTTTGAACACTGCGATATCCCAGCGATTGACCGGATGCCAGCGGTAATACAGCTTATCAACGATCAGCCTGTCGCCGTAGATGCCGGGCTTGCCTAGCAAAGTAGGATCCATTGATGATGACGGGATGTTGTAGGTGGAAGCAGTAAACTGGGTAACGACGAGGACAAAAATCACTGCGACAATAATCGAATCGGCGTTATCTACAAACCGCCGAAACGGACCGTGTTTAACCTTGGCCTTTTTGTGGCGCTTGGGTTTGATCCCGGTCTGATCGCGTGATATTTTTTTCTTCTTCGCCATCGTTACTTCTTGTTCTGGTCCTCGCGGCCTGCGTTTAGTACTGACATAAACGCCGCCTGCGGTATCTCGACGTTACCAACACGTTTCATCCGCTTCTTGCCAGCCTTCTGTTTTTCGAGGAGTTTTCTTTTGCGGGTTATATCGCCGCCGTAACATTTCGCCAACACATTTTTGCGCATCGGGCTGATGTTTTCGCGCGCAAGAACCTTGCTGCCGACTGCGGCTTGCAGCGGCACCTGGAACATATGACGCGGAATCTCTTTTTTGAGTTTCGTGATAATTGCGCGACCCTTGCGCTCGGCGTCATCAGCGTGAGTGATCATCGAAAGCGCATCGACCGCAACACCGCCCACCAGGACGTCGAGTTTGACCAGACGATCAGGCCGATACCCCACAACCTCGTAGTCCATCGTGCCGTAGCCGCGTGTGCCGGATTTCAGATTATCGTAGAAATCAAAGATGATCTCCGAAAGCGGCATATCGTACATCAACAAAACGCGCTTGGGGCCGAGATATTCGGTTGAAAGATATTTGCCGTGGCGTTCGTCGGCAAGGCTCATGATGTTGCCGATGAATTCGGCTGGGACAATCAAACTAACCTTCGCAAACGGCTCGCGGAAATCTCTTATCTTGCTGGGTTCGGGCAGGTCCGACGGGCGTTCTATGCGAACCACCTTGTCTTCGTCTGTGAGGATTTCGTACGTTACGTTCGGCGCGGTCTGGACGATATCAATATTGCTCTCGCGCTCAAGCCGCTCCTGAACGATCTCCATGTGGAGCAGCCCGAGAAATCCGCAACGAAAACCGAAGCCCAGCGCTTCGGAACTCTCCGGCAAGAAAGTGAAGGCCGAATCATTTAGCTGCAATTTCTCCAGTGCCGCGCGCAGGTTGGCGACCTCGGCGTTGTTGACCGGATAGAGGCCGCAATAAACCATCGGCAAGGGTTCTTGATAGCCCGGCAGAGGCTTAATACCGCTAACCTTCGCCGGAGCGACCGTATCGCCAACGCGAACATCGCCCAGACTCTTGATATTGCAGATGAGGTAGCCGACGTCACCGGTTTCCAGGGATTTGGTTGCCACCATCTGCGGCCTGAACGTGCCCAACTCCAAAGCTTCGTAAATATCGGTGATGCCAAGCATTTGAATCGTGTCGCGTCTGGAAATTCTGCCGTCTACTACCCTGACGTAGACAATCACACCGCGGAACTCGTCGTATACCGAATCGAAAATCAGCGCTCTCGTAGGAGCCTGGGGATTGCCTTGCGGCGGCGGCACACGATGGATAATCGCATCGAATATTTCATCGACGCCGCGACCGTCTTTTGCGCTAACCGAAATAATCTCGTCGCGCTCAACACCCAGAAGGTGCACAATTTCGTCTTTAACTTCCTCGACTCGCGCGGCAGCCAGATCGATTTTATTAATTACTGGGATGATTTCGAGTCCCGCTTCCATCGCAAGATAAAGATTCGCAACGGTCTGAGCCTGGACGCCCTGCGCCGCGTCGACAAGCAACAGCGCGCCTTCGCAGGCGGCAAGACTGCGCGAGACCTCATAGGAAAAATCCACGTGGCCTGGCGTGTCGATCAGGTTGAGTTTGTAGCGGTGCCCTTCGGCTTCGTGGAAAATAGTAACCGCCTTGGCCTTGATCGTAATACCACGCTCGCGCTCCAGATCCATGCGATCGAGAACCTGGTCAACGGCATTGCGACTGGAAATCGCCCCGGTTCGCTCCAACAGCCTGTCCGCAAGCGTTGACTTACCGTGATCTATGTGAGCTATGATGCAAAAGTTTCTTGTGTTTTCTATCTTCATTTGTTTATCCGGTTGATTAAACGGTTAATTTATCATCGAAAGTGGGTTAGGTCAAAAAGTTTCCCGTAAAACATGGCAAATTTGCCAGAAATCGTGACTTGACCGGAATTCGATATTGGAATAATATAGCGCATCTTACACAAAGGAGTGCAATATGATTTTCAGGAATTTCAAGGTTACATGTGGCGATTGCAAACATTTTGAACCCAAATCCGACAACCCAAATGCGGGCACATGCCAAAACGTAGATATTGAAGACGCGGAAGAAAAACGCGACTGCCGCTGGTACGAGCCAAAAAATGCGCCGGAAAAGCGCGACAAAGACTGATGCCGGACAACGAAAACATACCTGTGCCTGACGCCAGCGTAATTAGGCCCGAGCGGAGCTACATCGAGGTCCCTATTGAGGAAAGCCGCAACCTAGCCTTCCCAGCTTTCGCGGCAATCTCTGGACTCAGCGGGCTATTTGCGCTGTTTTCATTGGCAATACTCACCGCCGTTTTCAGCCCAATTCCACTCATGCAGATCATCTTTTATGCACTCGGAATACTTGCTGGAGCAATCGCTGCAACAACTGGAATTACTGCCATTATTCGCCTGCGCAAGAGCATCATCCCGCGCGGCAAATTTTCGGCATGGTTAGGGCTGGTCTTGGGTGTAGGCGTACTTGCTGTCGCGATCAATGCGCTGGCTCCAATTCTTGCACACGGCTGCGAAAAGAGCATTTCCTGTATTGACGGCCAGTATTTTATCGACAGGCCGGAAGGCTGGGTCGTTATACCGGACAACACCTTCGACATCACGTCGGACGCGGAAATGGTTAAACTCGATGGAACAGGTTTTGCGATGATAAATCGCCTGAACAAAAAATCGGACATGGCCGGGCTGGCAAGTTTTCTGGCCTACGTTTACAAAACACCATATGCCGTCGGCCACTCGCACAATCATGATGCTTCGGCAGCGGACGCCACGAAGTATAATTTCCAGCCCGCGAGCATCCTTATAGTCAACGGACATCGCAAGGAATTACAAGCCCTGATCAAGGTTGAAATCGCAGGGCTAAAAAAGACCATTGTCGCCAAAGAAAAAAAGAAACAGAAAAGAATAATAGCTGACTCGCTTGCACGCAATAAAAAGCGACTTGCCTCGCTAGAGCAGATAACGCAGCCCGTTGATATTCTGAAATACTTCGTTATCAAAACTCTCGGCGCTGAACTCGGCGAGAAGTATCCGCGCTTAACCCTCGGAGAGTCAACTGCGACAACGCCAGACGGCTCGCCTATTGTCGAAGTAACATTTAAGGGCGTCTCGAACAAGGGCAATACTGCTGCGGCTCTCGCAATGCTTTGGTTTACCGAAAAGAAGCGATTTCAAATAATCACATTTACGGAAAATGCCGAAAATCTGCCTGTGCTCCGCAACGACATGCTTAGGGCCATCGCCGGTTTCCGCATCGCAGGTGAGTAGCGTTTGTCGCAATAACAAAAAAGGGAGCCGAAGCTCCCTTTGGTTGGTAAAAGTTTTGCTTGGCGCGCTGCTAGCCTTTTCTCAATTCCAGTCCCAAACCCGCAACCAGTTCCTTGAGTTCCTTGAGTGAGGTCTGGCCAAAATTCTTAACACCCATCATCTCGGCTTCGGTCTGCTGCAACAGGTCGCCGACGGTGTGCACGTTCATCGCTTCCAGACAACGGCGGCTGCGAACGGAGAGTTCGAACTGGCTAAGAGGCTTTTGCAGGTCGTCATGAGTTTCGGCGCCAACTCCGCTCCATATCTTTTCGAAATCGGGCGATGTGGGCTCAAGATCCATCCGGCCCATGCCAAGACGCAGGCTCTTCTGGCGAAGAATTTCTTTAATTTCGACAAGCGATGTTTCGCCAAAATTTTTGTACGAAAGCAACTCGGTTTCAGTTTTTTGGACGAGATCGCCCAGAGTGTTGATGCTCATGTTTATCAGGCAATTTCGGCTACGAACGGAAAGCTCGAAATCCGTAACCGGCGTATTGAGAATCGTGTTGCGCTTCTCAATGAGTTTGGCTTTGTCTTCGTCGTAGAACATCGTCATCGAAGCCGATGCGTCTTC
>CAYSUZ010000062.1:0-7295 GCA_964434335.1 uncultured Planctomycetota bacterium
CCGCTTCGAGGACTTTTGCCCTGTCAGCGCCACCCCCTTGAAGAGTCGTGGCTGTAAGATTCGAAAGCATCAGGGCGTCGTAGCCTACCCTAAAGGCCTTAAGCTGGGCGCTCATCCGCGTGGCGTCGAGACTGCCGATAACAACGGCATTAACCTCGCGACCCAGCGTCTGAAGTTCGTAGCTGCGTTTGATCAAATACTCGGTACTGTTTTTATTAGTGTGTGTTATTTCCATCTTCCAGGATACCATCATGGGCACACTTCTGTCGCCTTCCCACTTCGAGGCGTAATTGGTAATTGTAATCGTCCGTCCGTCGGCTCTCTTGGCCTGCAACGTGCCCCTTATATAGGTGTCCTGAACCTGGCCCTGCATTTCGGTGGTTATGTAAAGGCTGGTGACATGATACGAGTATTCGCCAACTTCCTTGCCCTCGACGACAACCTTGCCGGTGCCCTTTTCGCCCGACGTGAAACTGGCCTTGCGCATCATGGGCAGGTGATTGATCACCGCTTCATCCCACTGCCTGTCGTCAAGCGGGCCAGCGTATTCAATCTTGCCCATAAAATTGGCAGGCCCTGCGTACATTCTTGGCGCGGCAAACATTCTGTAAAAAGGCGCCTTGCTAGCCGTAATATCTTTGTCGCCCGTTTTGTAGGATTTGAGCAGCTTCGAGGTCTCGCGGCTCGATTTGAGTATTTCCCACTTGTCGGTCTTCTTGTCGTAGTCGCCAAAATAGATTGTAGTGTCGGAAGTCTTTTCGGTTTCCCATGTGTAAGTCAGGGGTTTGATATTTTTGGTCACAACGGCTTTGGCTTCTTCTTTGCACGTAATCTGATAGGTCCAGATGGTGCCAAATTCCCGTTTGACTACAACCGGTTTGCGTATTATTTCGGCATCTGGGTCTTCTTCGGCAAACGCGTTGGAACTTATCGCTCCTATGCCTGCGGAGAACGCCAACAATCCGCCTAAAACGACCAACATCAACATTGCTTTCCTGCTGATATTCATAATATATGTCTCCAAATTCTGAATTAATTTCGCTAGGGATCTTTTGGTTTATACTTCTACGAAATTGCGCTGCGACTGTTGGGTATGATCTGATTTATGCGTCAATAATTCTCTAATTTCCCGCGGAGCTTTTTATCATAATCACGCATCGGATGCAACGCATTCCGCTCCCACTTCGCCGCCCCACAAGCCCAACATTCGTTCTTGTCTAACTTTATATACGACCACGGTGCATGAGTATTCAAAAAAATGTCTCGCAGGCACACCAACAATAAAGCGATCTCGTCCAAAGTGCCTGCTGCTTGTTGTCGGAGAGGAAATTTGCTAGAATTGCGCCATAAGGAAACCGTATTTCCGCCCGAAGAGATTCCTCAAAAACGAAAAGGCAGCCATGACAGCGAAACTTATCGACGGCAAGGCCCTCGCCGAGCGCACGCTCGCCGAACTAAAAACCCGCATCGCCACAATCGCACAACAGCCGCACCTAACCGCAGTCCAGGTAGGCGAGAACCCTTCGTCACGAGTCTACCTCCAGCGTCAGCGCGCTGCCTGCGAAGATATCGGCATAAAATACACGCTCGACGAACTCCCCGACACGACGACCCAGGCACAGCTGCACGCTCATATCGAAAAACTCAACGCCGCGACCAGCGTTCACGGAATAATTCTTCAGATGCCCCTGCCCGACGGGCTCGACGATTTCGCCGCGCAGCAAGCCATCGCCCCGAACAAAGACGTCGAAGGCATGACCGCCGCAAACATGGGCGGACTGCTCTGTGGCACGCCAAACCTGCCGCCCTGCACCGCCGAGGCAGCGTACCGCATCATAAAATCGCTGGGGCTTGAACTTCGCGGCAAGGAAGTTACGATCATCGGGCGCAGCGCTATCGTCGGCAAGCCGCTGATGCTGCTGCTGCTCGGCGATTCGGTTACGCCGACCATCTGCCACACGGGCACGGTCGATATGGCCGCACACGCCGCACGCGCCGATATCCTCGTGGCGGCGGCAGGCCGTGCGGGACTGGTCACCGCCAAAATGATAAAGCCCGGCGCAGTCGTCATTGATGTCGGCATCAATCGCGTGCCGCTGCTCGACGACGGCCAGCCGGTAATCGGCGAAAATGGCAAAAAGAAGATGCGAACCGTGGGCGATGTGGATTTTGAAGCCGCGCTTGAAGTCGCGGGCAGCATCACACCCGTTCCCGGCGGCGTGGGGCCGATGACCGTGGCGATGCTTCTGAAAAACACAGTTATTGCTGCGGAAAAAGCGTAAAAAAGCAAATCCGCGGCGGCGCGAACACGCTACACCGATAGGGATGCAACGAAAACACAGTAAACATAAGCACAGCAAAAGTTTTTATGAACTTTTTGCATGTAAGTGCGTCTAAGATTTATCGTTTCGTTTTTTCGCAGGTATTTTTCAAAAGGAGTAGATATGAAAAGGATTATCAGCGCCCTGGCGCTCGCCGGATTGCTGCTCGCACTGGCCGCAGCGCCAACAACCCTCGCCCAAGCCCCTGAAAAACCCTCAAACAAGTTGATCTCCACTGATACGGCGAATATCAAATCGGTTACGCTCTATCCCGATCGTGCGTTGGTGGTGCGCGGTGCCAAAATCACCGCAAAACCCGGCGTATCGGAGATCGTGTTTAATAATCTGCCCGCGACGATGCACCCCGATTCGCTGCGTGCCAAGGGCACCGACAAAATCAAAGTAACCAACATCAAAACGCACAAGACGCCCATCGCCCGGCCAGACTCGCCCGAAGTCAAGACCGCGCAAAAGAAGATCGACGACCTTTACGCCGAGATCAAGATCGCATCGGACAAGATGGAGGTGTTGAACAGGCGCAAATCGTTCCTCGACTCGGTGCGGCTAAAGGCATCCGGCGACGCACGCACCGCGCCGGGCGGCGCTATCGACGTGGACGCGCTTGAAAAGGTGATGGATTTCCTCGACAAGGGCTACACCGATATCGCGGCGAAAAAACGCGGCATCGACACGCAGATCAAATCGCTGCGCGAAAAACTCGATCTGGCGTTGCGCGAAATGAAGGACCTGAGCGGCAAACTAAGCCGCACGCGCACCGATGCGATCATCACGGTCATCTCGGACGGGGCTGTCGGCGAGATCGAACTCAGCTACATGGTTGATCGCGCGTGGTGGCGGGCCGAGTACGACCTTCGCGCCACAGCCGAGGCCGACGGCGCGGAATTGCAGTACTACGGAGTGATCTATCAGGAAACCGGCGAGGACTGGAACGATGCCAAAATCATGCTGACCACCGCGCAGCCCGCACTGGCAACCGCGCCGCCAAAACCCACACCGCGCGTATTGCAAATTAGGCCGCCACTTCAAGAAAAGAGCTCTGTTAAAAGTATAGATATAGATAATGATATCTACGACGAAGAAGCTGCTACGTTGAATCAAAAGGGCCGTAACTCTCAGAATTATAAGCAATACACCCGACCGCTGATTCTAGATCTCGGAGGTCTGGCAGTAACCTATGCCCTGCCGCGCCGCGAGACAATACCCAGCGCACCCGCACCGCATCGCACACTTATCGCCAGCACCGATTTCAAACCCAAAAAGACCTACGTTACCGTGCCGCGCATCACCGACAAGGTCTATCTGCAAGCCGAGATTACCAACACGTCGAAACTCTCGTTCCTCTCCGGGCGTGCCAATATATACCTCGGCCCGGATTACATGGGCACAACCGATATGCCCGAAGTTTCGCCGACCGAGAAGTTCAAGATTAATTTCGGCGTCGACCAGCAGATAAAAGTCGAACGCGAGCGCGTCCGCCGCTATGAAGAAGAATTCGGCGGGTTCCTCAAATCAAGCGGCAATCGTATCACCTACGAATACAAGATTACGTTGCAATCTTTCAAGCAGTCTGCCGCCGACGTAATCATCAAGGACACGATTCCGATTTCGGGTAATAAAAAGATAAAGGTTACACTGCTCAGCACCGACCCTGCGCCGCAACATGTCATCAAGGCCGAAGACACCAAGGACGAAACGGTGCTGGCCTTCAAGGACAAGGGCGTGATGGAGTGGCGACTGAAACTGGCAGCGGATCCGAAGAAGAAAAACGTAATTACGTTCTCGTATAAAGTCGAGCATCCCAGAGACGTAATCGTCGACGGCCTCGAATAGGCAGGAACGCAAAACAACCAAATAAAAAAAGCCCTCTTAACGGAGGGCTTTTTGTTTGCGATAAAAAATCAGTTGGCGGGCGCGGTCTTGACAGCACGCGAAGGCCGGGCCATGACTTCTGCGCGATGTTGCGTCCACCACGCTTTCCATTTCTTGACGGCCTCGGCACGCAGTGCCTTAGCCCGCTCGTCGATGCCAACAAAATCGTAACCAAAATCTTCGGTGCAGCCTGTCAGGTATTTCACGACCTCGAAAGTGATGCTCCGCACCGCGTATTGGTCGTCCTCCATGGCTTTGAGCAGAGTGTCAATGGCCTCGCGACGATCTTTGTTTTTTATGGTCAGCGCTGCGATTCTTCGCTGGTGGTTGTTTTGGTTCGGATTCGCAACGACCTCCTCCATGAGCTTGATGGCTTTGGGGCTGTCCATCCGACCAAAACCCATCATCGCCAAGTATTTGACACGGTAATCTTCGTCGCTAAGCGCATTGAAGAGTATCTCCGTGGATTTTTCATCGGCGAGAGTCGCGATGGCGTCTATAGCCGCGCGCCTAACATCAGTGTCGTCGTCAACAGCAAGCCTATGCAGTGCAATCAGCAATTTTGGATTGGGGATTTTTTTCACGACATGCAACAGCGCCGTGTATTGATTGCGCCGTAGACGCAGTTCGTGTTGCTCGGTCTTTTTGAGTATCTTGAGGATTTCCGTGCAACGCATCGCTATTTCTCGGTCGGGATTGGATATGCCCGCCCTAACCTGTTTTATAGCAGCCTTGCCGGTTTTGGCCAGTTTGCTATGGGCACTAACGCGCGTGGCCCATTCGGAATCGCCCAGCTGCTTGATAAGCGCGGCGATTTTGCGCTGAACCTCGTCGTCATTTTCCAACAATATATCGTTGATTGTATCAAGCGCAGTCTCGCCCCTGGTAATTAATGTGTCGATGGTGTCCTGCCGTACCTGGCCTTCAGCAGTTCGCAGGGCCTCGCATAGACGCTCGACATCTATTGCGCTATCCTCCTCCTGCGAATATATCGCCGGAACCAAGGCGAATGATATCAGGACTGTCGCTAAAATTATTTTTTTCATCAATTGCCTCCCGGCACTTGTTTTACAGGCGGTTTTTTAGGTCCTCGCCCTGGAAGCTGCTTGGGTCTTATTGGGGTAGTGCGCTGCGAGTTTTTTTTACTATCTTCTTTCTGGTCCGATGTGTATTTCTCCACCGAGTTGTCCGAGAAAAAACGGATTACCCCATCGCACACCTTCGCCGGTATTTTCACGGCGGCGGTTACAATATCACCCGCTTGCATTATACGAGCGTCGCGTAAAATATCATTAAAAATCACGGCGCCCTTGTCCTTGACGGCAAATTTGCCCGCACCAAAAAGTTTGACAAGGGTCTTGCAGGCAGCGCTAAGCGCTTGAGCCTGTTTTTCGTCGGCACATTCAAATTTCAAACCAACGTGCAGCTCCTTGTCCTCGCGAAGACGCACCTGTATACGTTTGATCGCAAACGGTACGGCCAAAAGCCCTTCGACTTTGTGCAGTGTAGCGCGGAATATGCCGCCCTCTTCGGAAAAACGCACTTTGGGCGCGAGTCTGTTCTCGGCACCAATTCTGTCAAGCGCTTCAAATAGCGCTTTCGTACCGTTGGCTTTCTGGTATGCGGAGCTATGGACAGCCCCCGGAGTATATTGTGCATTTCGGATTTCTTCTAATAGTCCCGGCAGACTTTGGCCCAAACCAATCAACAGGGTGCTGTCGTCTAAAACACAGATCGACATGCACGGCGCAATAAAAATGCGATGCTGTTTGTGCGTCAAGAGACACATCCCCAGATGCTGCTCAAGCGAGGCGCGCAGGGCCTTGGCGTCGAACTCACCCTTGAGCGTCATCAGAATGCAACCGTTGTAGACCATCTTGCGCAGGCGATCTATGTCGATGTTGCCCGCAATCATCCCGGCAAAAAAGTCGAGGTCTATTTTGGTCTTATCGGAAGCGGAGAGATAGATGCGGTTGAATTCAAGCCCGCCATCAAGCGTAAGGAATTTGATGATTCTCGTCCGAAGCGTGTAATTGGAAGCGCCAAAAAGCTCGCCGATCCACTGTTTGCGCGCGTCGGTGGTACTCAATTGTTCTATGTCGAGACAAGCGGTGAAGGATGTGTCGGGCGCGTTGGAATATTCGACTTCGGCCCGTTCGGCGGCTTTAACGGCGACATGCCACGATTCGACAAGCGTCGCCAGCGCCTTGTCCCATTTTGCATTAGAGGTGCTGCTGGCAGTTTTTTCGCTGGATCGCAACCATTCGGAAAGCGACTCGGCGGCAATTTCTTTGCCGGAAATTTCTGCTGCGAAGCGACCAACCACTTCGTTGGCTTTGGGATCGCGGGCGAGAATTTTTGCCAGCGCCGCTAAAACTTCCTTGCGGGTTGTGCGGTGATTCAGCGCTTCGACGAGCGCGGGAGCCGCTGGGCCTTGGGCAGAGTTGATTGCGCGAAGCAGCGCCACGCGTATTGCGTCGGAATCTTTGCCGCTAAGCGCCTCGTCGCCAAGCCAGGAATAAATCGCAGCCATCCGACTCGGTCGAAGGGTGGAGAATTTCGGCGAAGCTTTTTTCATATATGCCAAGACTATGGGCGCTGCGGCGGCTTTGCGGGTGCGCATTAATTCGTCGAGTGCCAGTCGCTCGATAGCGTAGTCTTTGCTGGAGAGATGGTCGGTAAGCACAACATCGTATTCGGGAGACTTCGGATCGAGCAGGCGCAATGCAAACATCACCATAATTTTTCGATCACGAATGAATGAGTCTTTGCCTACGTTGTTGATGATGCGCTCGAGCACAAATCTGGCATTCGGATTATCGGAAGCGTCGCGGACTGTCTCGAAAAACGGCAGGGCGTGATGACCCATCGCGGTCAAAATCTGTTCGGCTCTAAGACGCACTTCATATTTGTCATCAGCCAGTCGCGCAACGAGTTTCTGAACCGTTGCGTCGTCGGGTTTGAGAATCATGACCAGTTCTTCGTTGGTCGCATTTGCAAGATGGATGTCTAAGTACTTGCGACATTCCTGTGCGGGCATATCGAAGGACGCAGCCCCGGAAATCAGCAGTACCAGCCATACCA
>CAYSUZ010000063.1:0-7240 GCA_964434335.1 uncultured Planctomycetota bacterium
GCACGCCGCGAAAGTCGAAGCGACGCTGGGCGAGATCATACAGGTCATGCGCGAGGAGTTCGGCGAATACCACGAGCCAGCGCTGTTTTAGTCACGCGGGCTGCACAAATATAACGAATACTTTCGGAGCAGAATAAATGGCTCGCAAAATAAGAGTGCTGGTAGCCAAGCCCGGACTTGATGGGCATGACAGAGGCGCACGTGTCGTCGCAGCGGCGTTGCGCGATGCAGGCATGGAGGTCATCTACACGGGTCTGCATCAGACGCCGGAGATGATAGTCCAGGCCGCAGTACAGGAAGACGTGGACGTAGTCGGAGTAAGCGTACTCTCCGGCGCGCACATGACATTGTTCCCCCGGATAAAGCAACTATTGGAAGAAAGCGGCATGGGAGACACCCTCATAACGGGCGGCGGCATCATACCCGAAGAGGACATCGCGGAGTTGCAAAAATTGGGCATCGGACGACTGTTTACGCCCGGCGCGCCCACGCAAGACTTTATCGATTACATTCGTGAATCAATTGCAAAGCAAGACGCTTGCTGCGATCACGAATGATTTATTCATGAAATTTTTTCCGTTTCCCATTTCCTTCCCAGAAAGGAGGAATCATGCGACCGGTTTACATGGTATCCGGCGGAATCAGCAAGTTCGCCAAAGCGCGGCCTGACCGCACGTTCCCGGCAATTGTCAAAGAAGCGTTCGACTACGCGATGAACGACGTGCCGGACCTCACATTGGATATGATCGATTTCAGCGTGGCATCATATTTTTCCGACCACTTCACCCGCCAGTTGATGGCTGGAATTATGGTCACAGACTATCTTGGTCTCTGCCCCAAGCCCTCACGCAGGGTCGAAGGCGGCGGCGCAACAGGCGGACTGGGCTTCCAGTCGGCCTACGAAGCAGTAGCCTCTGGCAGGTCGAACTGCTGCGCGGCTTACGGTTTCGAAACGATGAGCCACGTCAACACATGGAAGGGCAACGAGTTTATCGCACTGGCCAGTGACGTTAGTTTTGACTATCCGGTCGGCGGCTTCTATTCGGGCTACTACGCGATGATGGTTGTGCGCCACATGAAAGAATTCGGCACCACACCCGAACAACTCGCAGCAGTTTCAGTCAAGAATCACTGCAACGCCTTCCACAACTCTTACGCACAGAAGCGCATGAAACTGACGATCGACGACGTTCGCAACTCACCGATGGTGGCCTGGCCGTTGACGCGGTTGGACATCTGTGTGATGAGCGACGGCGCGGCATGCTGTATTCTGACGGACGAAAAGACAGCAAAGAAACTCACCGACAAGCCGGTGTTGGTACGCGGCGTCGGAATGGGTACGGACGCGATGCGTATGGCCGACAGGCCGCACCGGGAAGTTATGCTTCTGCCCAATGAAACCAAGGACGACTACAAAGACCTCAAGTATCCGGGCGTGCACTCTTTCCGCGCGGGGCGCGCAGCTAGCAAGCTCGCCTACGAACACGCGGGCATTACTGATCCGCTCAAGGAAATCGACTTCGTCGAACTCCACGACGCCTACACATCGTCTGAAGTACAGACCTGCGAAGATATGGGTCTGTGCAAGTACGGCGATGGCGGCAAGTTCGCCTCGGAAGGCCCGTCGTTCCTGCCCAACATCGACTACGGTCTGGACTTCCCCGACAAGAGCAAAGTCGGCATCTGTCCGGTCAACCCGTCGGGCGGCCTGATTGCCTGCGGTCATCCGGTCGGCGCCACAGGCCTGATGCAGGGTGTATTCGCATTCTGGCAGCTGCAGGAATCGCTGAAACAGCATATCGGCGACGACACGACTCAGGTCAAGGACGCCAAAACCGGCGCGATCCACTCGCATGCCGGAACTGGCACGTACGTAACCGTATCGATCCTCGAAAAGGGATTCTAGTTCATCAACTCTAACCCCATAATGGGAGCAGTTATAATGGCAGATTACAAAGAACCGATTACCAAGATGGAGGAGACCGAAGACGGGACCGTTTTGTTCAACGTTCCACTTCCCAGCGATCTCTCCCAGCTTAAGGGCATGACTCCGATCGTGATCAAGCAGCCCTACCAGATCGACTACATTCATTCTTACGGACAGGATTCGCCGTTCTTCGCGGGCCTGGCCAACAAAAAGATCCTCAGCACCAAGTGTCCCAAGTGCGGTTACGCCTACGGCACGCCCAAGTTCCACTGCATGATGTGCGGCGCGGAATGTGACTGGGTAGAACTGCCGCAGGAAGCCAAAATCCACACGTTCACTACGTGCTACTTCGGCAGCCAGGAATTCCTGCCACAGTGCCCGTTCGTGTTGATTCAGGTCGAGTGGCCCAATGTTGACACACTGTTTTTGTCGCGTCTGGTCGGTGTAGACCCGCTCAAGGCCAACCTGGACTGGGTAGGCAAGAAGATTAAGGCGCGGTTCCTTCGCAACTCGAAGTTCAAACCGACCGACGTCTACTTCGTACCGGCTGAACCAATGTAACAATTAACACCGTTTGGGAAATCGACAACGGGACTGACAGACAAGGAGAACAACATGAACTATGGCCCAGCACAGGGTCCGGCACAGCCGCCCTATAACTATAAGAAGCCCAGAACAGGAGCAGCGTTCTGGATAGCAATCGTTATGAGCGTCTTGCTGATGATCAGCATAATCTTTAACGTTGTCAGTTTTCAGCCGTTTTTCCTAAGCTTTAGCCAACAGGGCGAGGGGCTAGTAGAATACACCGACCCGCAGTACGGCGACCCACGTGCACGCAACCGGATAGCAGTAATCAGCGTCAACGGAGTAATCGTCGACGAGGATTACCAGACGATGTTCGGCGGCAGCATGATGGGACCAGTGAGTTTCCTCAAGGCTCAGTTGGCACAGGCGGCATCAGATCATAACGTCAGGGCTGTTATCGTAGAGATCAACAGCCCTGGCGGTTCGGTTACCGCCAGCGACGCGATGTACCACGAAATAGTTACATTCAAGCAACAAATGAACATACCGGTAATAGTCTACGTCGGCGAGATGGCAGCCTCGGGCGGCTACTACATCGCGGCACCGGCAGACTGCATCGTGGCCTCGCCCACGGCGATTACGGGCAGCATCGGTGTAATCATGAGCATGGTCGATGTCAGCGGCGCACTCAATGCGCTAAGAATCGAAGTCAAACCAATCATAAGCAAAGGGTGCGATTTCAAGGACACTGGCTCACCAACAAAAAAATTAAGCGAAGCCGAAGAAGCATACCTCAGGGAAATCGTGGATCGCTACTACGACCAGTTTGTCGGCATAGTGCACAAGGGGCGCAGCGAAAAGTCGAAAAAACAACTCGCCACGATATTAGACGTCGAAAAAATCGCCAACGGAAAAATTTACAACACACAACAGGCCCTCGCCAACGGCCTGGTCGACAAGGAAGGCTACTTCGAGACAGCGTACGAAGAAGCGTTGAATCGGGTCGGAATTGAATCGGCAGAGTTGGTGCGCTACGGCCAGCAGTCAGGCGGCAACTTGCCGTTTTTCATGTCCGGCGGCAACATGCCAACAAGGGCAAATGGCGATATCAACCTGCTCAAGATTGATGCGGGGAGTCTGGCGACACTACCGCGATCCAGATTTTTGTACATGTGGCAGCCGGGAATTACACAAACCGATTAACAGGAGACCCTACGGATGAGCGATATGCCTCAGGGTGACATGGAGTTGTTCCTCGAACCGATGCGCTGCGATGAAGCACGCGCGTGGTTCCGCGAAAAACGATCCCGAAAACAATATGACAAGCGAATGGGCGCCAAAGAAGCGGTCGAGCAATTTGTCAAAGACGGCGACTACTGCGGTATCGGCGCATTCGGGCACATTCGCGTTCCGATGGCGATTATCTTCGAGATCGTACGCCAGAAGAAGCGCGACCTGCGCATCGCCGGACACACGGCTTGCCACGATCTGGACTTCATGATGGCGGGCGGCTGCGTGAGCCACGTAGACGTAGCGTATTCATTCGGCCACGAGCTGCGCCCGATCCGCACCAAAGTCGGCGACAGGCTGGTCAAGGCCGGAAAACTCAAGACCACCGAGTGGTCGAACTCGGCGTTTTCGTGGCGATATAAAGCTGCGGCATTGGGACTATCATTTTTCCCGTCCAAGGTAATGCTGGGCACAGATACGTTTAAGTTCAGCGGCGCAAAGACGGTGAAGTGCCCCTTTACCGGCGAGCTATACTGCGCGCTGCCAGCATTATATCCCGACGTGGCTTTTATACACGTGCCACGCGCCGACAAGTTTGGCAACTGCCAGATTGATGGCATAACCATCGCCGATAAAGACCTGGCGCGGGCGGCAAAGCGCTTGATAATCAGCGCCGAGGAAATTGTAGACAACGAACTGATCCGCAAAGATCCGCACCTCACAGTCATCCCCTACTTCTGCGTCGATGCGGTTGTCGAGCAAAAATACGGTTCGCACCCCTGCGAGATGCCGGATAAATACTGGTTCGACGAGGAACTCATCGCCGAATATCTCAAGGCTACGCAGGACGAAAAGACTACACAGGAATATATAGACAAATACGTTTACGCGACCAAAGACTTCGACGAATACCTTGAACTGGTCGGCGGCGAAGAAAAGATGGAATATCTCAAACGCATCGAACACTTCGAAGAAAAAACGCCGTATCCGTGGTAGGAGACCATAACCGATGAGTCATACGCTAACTGAACAAATGATATGCGCCGCGAGCGCATTGCTCGAAGACAACAAGACCTGTCTGGTCGGATCGGGTATGCCGCTGGGCGCGGCGAGCCTGGCGAAGAAAACACACGCGCCGAATTTGATAATGGTGTTCGAAGCGGGCGGGTTCGACCCGGTTTTCACGCGCCTGCCGCTGTCCGTAGGCGAATCGATAACGTTTCACAAGGCCACCTATGCGGGCGGCATGGACGACATCATGGGCGACGCTGCGCGCGGAATGATTGACTACGGATTCCTCGGCGGGGCGCAGATCGACCCCTACGGCGACCTGAACTCGACGGTCATCGGCGACTATTTCCACCCCAAGGCACGTTTTCCCGGCAGCGGCGGGGCCAACGATCTGGGGAGCCTGTGCTGGCAGACAATCGCTATCATGCGGCACGAGAAATTCCGCTTCATGGAAAATATCGACTTCATTACCACACCGGGCTGGCTGGGCGGTCCCGACGGGCGCAAGAACGCGGGCCTTCCGACCAATTCCGGGCCGTTCCGTGTCGTCACAACGCTGGGGGTAATGGGCTACGACGATGAAACCAAACGCATGGAGCTGCTGGGTGTCTACGAGGGTGTGACAAAAGACGACGTGATCGCCTCGACGGGGTTTGAACTAATAATCAAAAATGATCCGGAAATTCTGCCGCCGCCAACAGCGGAGCAGCTGCGAATATTTCACGAAGAGATCGACGTGGTGGGCGTAATATCGGGCAAGACCAAGGGCAAAGACTAAAAAACGATCCGGTGCAAGCCGGCTGACACTAAAAAAGATTATAATAAAAGATATCGAGCAAGGAGAGGCAGATGCCATACAATTTGAACGAAGACCAGGCAGCTATCCGTGAGATGGTCAGGGATTTCGCGCTTAACGAAGTAGAACCAATCGCGGCGGAAGTCGACGAAAATTCGCGTTTCCCGATGGAAACCTTCAAAAAAATGGCCGAACTGGGCCTGATGGGTGTGCCATTCCCCGAAGAGTACGGCGGCGCAGGCGCGGACTACCTGAGCTACGCGATCACCGTCGAAGAAATCTCCCGCGTGTGCGGTTCGACGGGACTCTCGCTCGCAGCGCACACCTCGCTGGGCACAGCACCGATCTACGACCACGCCAGCGAAGAACAGCGCAAAAAATACGTGCCCGATCTCGCCAGCGGCAAAACTTTCGGCGCCTTCGGCCTGACCGAACCTAACGCAGGCTCCGACGCGGGCGGCACACAGACAACAGCAGTGCGCGACGGTGATGATTACATTCTCAACGGTTCCAAAATCTTTATAACCAACGCCAACGTCGCCTCGACCTTCATCATCACCACCCTGACCGACAAAGACAAAGGTGTTCACGGCGGGATAACTGCGTTTATCGTCGAAAGCAACACGCCCGGCTTCAAGCTCGGCTCCAAAGACGAAAAACTTGGCACGCGCGGCTCGGATTGGGCAGAATTGTATTTCGAAGACTGCCGCGTACCGGCAGCCAACATCGTAGGCAAGGAAGGCGAAGGGTTCAAATTCTTCATGAAGACCCTCGATGGCGGGCGCATCAGCATCGGAGCAATGGGGCTGGGAATCGCCCAGGGATCACTGGACAAGGCGCTGGCCTACGCCCAGGAACGCGAACAATTCGGCAAGCCGCTGATCAAATTCGGCGCTATCCAGGAAAAACTCGCGACGATGGCAACAGAGATCGAGGCGGCACGGCACCTGGTCTACACGGCGGCAAGATTAAAAATCGCAAAAAAACCCTATTCACAGCAGGCCGCAATGGCTAAACTATACGCCAGCGAAGTTGCGGTTAGAGCCGCACGCGAAGCAGTACAGATTTTCGGCGGCAATGGGTTCTCCCGCGAGTATCCCGTGGAACGTTATTTCCGCGACGCAAAACTTTGCGAGATCGGCGAGGGATCCAGCGAAATACAGCGCATCGTCATTGCGCGAAATCTTTGCACGTAACCACAAGGAGCAAATATGCAGCAACCACCGAGCGCAGCGCCTATGCAATACGTCGTCAGCCGCAAGACTTCTGGCATGGCGATTTCCGCCTTTATTCTTTCGTTGCTGGGGTTTTGTTGCCTGCCGATATTTGGGCCGTTGCTGGGAATCCTGTTCGGATTAATTGCTATAATCAAGATAAGCGGCTCGGGCGGCGTGCTGGGTGGCAAGGGTCTGGCGATATTCGCGATTTTAATAGGAATTATCGGCGTTGCGTACATCCCTGCAACGATCATTATTGTGCATAATTATTGTGCGGATGAAGCCAAGGCGCCGCTGGCAAAAGCAGACGCGCTGCTCAAGGCTATCGACCGCGGCGATGATCAGGCTGCTTATGCCATGATGGGCAAAGATGTCCGAAATCAACTGCCTCTGGTAGCCTTCAAAAAAGTTATGGATAAATACCGCAGCGACAACGGCACATACAATGGCTATTCGGCCTCACTTTGGGACGGAAACTTTGCTTTTGCCGCGGAAGATGTTGAGATCAACAATAGTAAAAAACCGCGCGCCTTT
>CAYSUZ010000064.1:0-7190 GCA_964434335.1 uncultured Planctomycetota bacterium
CTGTTCTTGCAGGTTGCCCATAATAATCCGCCAGTCACAGCACGGCATAATATCACCGTTGGCACTTATATAAACGTCAGTCCATGGATTTCGGCATTCCCGAAATCTATCTTGATCACTGCTCGCACGAGCCTCATCTTCAAACAGAGACGGAATTCGCATGAACATAGTGCTGCCCTGGTTTTTCTCCATCGCAATTTTAAAATACTTATCGGAAAGTTCCTTGTGATGGAAAAGGCATTCGTTTCTAAGTTCATCAACTAATACAGTCAAATGGTAGATGTACATCTGGTCCACACCAAGTTCATGGCAAAGATCGACCATAGCTGGAACATCTTCAATATTGCCACGCCTGAGCACAAAACTCAAACCTATGAAAGGACTCTTCAAATTCCTCTCGGCCCTGAGCCTAAATATCTTGTGAATTGTATTTATTAGCTTGTTGTAATCGCCACCTTTGCGAAATTCCACATACGTCTTGGGGTCCACCGCATCAACGGAGAAATTCAAATATGTCAAACCGTCGAAAATAATATTTTCTATGACATCGTCGTCAACCAACATGCCATTGGAAGTTATTGTAGTTTTTTTACCCATGTCACGAGCACGACGAAATATCGAAAGATGGTCTTTATTACACAGGAATTCCCCCTCGTTATCAAGATTAACGCATTCGGCATGCTCAATAATACCCCAGCATTTATTCAAAATCTCATCGGGCATATCAATCAGATTCCCTTTACGCTTAGGATATGTACCACAGTGAATACAACTCAGGTTGCACTTAAGCGTAGTTCCAAGAGTTACGATTTTGGGATAGGGTGTTTTTTTCAACTCACGCTCCTTATAAAAATAACTTGCTTATCCATAAATGTTTATCAAAAAAAAGGGTGAGCGTCAAGCGTTGCCATCCATGAGATCAATTCTTTTACCATACGCTCACTCAAGCTTTTTCATCGGATTTTGAATTCGGATTTCTTTGTCAAATCGGTAATCATTTACCTATGCAGAAACGTCCAAAAATTTCGTCGAGCACTTCCAGCGATCCTATCCGCCCGGTAACTATCTGAAGTGCATCCGCAGCGCGTCGGAGTTCGAGCGCGGCAATTTCTTCGCCCGCATCGTCGCAAATCGCCTGCAACGCATCGCGGATACCCTCGACTGCGGCTTGAAGCGCGTGGCGCTGGCGCAGGTTGGGCACGAATTCTGATTGAGTCTCACCAGACCGCATAACGATCCTAACCAGACATTCTTGCAGCGCCGCAAGCCCGATGCGTTTTTCGGCAGAGGCGGCAACAACAGAGCAATCGCCAAAATGCTGACGCACCTCGTCGAAAATCCGCGCCAAGCAATCGCCCTGATCCGCAAGAGTATCAATTTTATTCAACACAACAATATCCGGCGATGCGCTGATCTCCGAGGCAATCTTCGCCAGCGACACAGGGCAGTCGTTGCAGTCAACAACAAGCATCCGCACCGAGGCCGATTGAGAATACGTATGAGAACGCGAAATGGCCTGCGTTTCAATGAGGTCTTTCGCATCCTTAAAACCTGCGGTGTCGATGAGGCGAAAGCGGATGCCCTCCATATCCATCGCCGCTTCGAGATAGTCGCGAGTCGTACCCGGCACATGCGAGACGATAGCATGTTCTTTGCCAACCAGCGCATTGAACAAGGTAGACTTGCCTGCATTGGCCGGGCCAAACAGCACAACAGCTTGACCAAGCCGGGGGACATGACTCATGGAACGACACAGAATTTCTTCTATCGTGTCTAATAATTTGCGCAAGCGTTTTTGTATATCCTTGCTGGGAGCAATTTCTATGTCCTGATCCGAAAAATCGATCGACAGCTCAAGCAGTGCCGCAGTTTGCAGCAACTGCGTGCCAAGCGAGGCGATAAATTCCGCAGCAAAGCCGCCGATCTGCATCAGCGCCTGACGTGCATCGGAGGAGTGCGCAGCTGTAATAACATCGAGTACGGCCTCGGCCTGGTTGATATCGATACGGCCATTTAGATATGCACGGCGAGTAAATTCGCCGGGCGCAGCCAACCTTGCTCCACGCTTCAGCGCCTCGTCGATAATGGCTTGCAGATAAGGTTCGCAGCCCGGCAGATGAAACTCCACAATATCTTCGCGGGTATAGGTGGCAGGCGCAGGCATAAAATACAGTGTGGTCGGAATGCAAAAATTGCCTGCGATTTTAATTTCCCCCTCGACGGCAACGCGAGAGTTCGGCAATCCCTCCGCGCAAATAAAGATATCCTCTGCGATGCTGCGGGCCAGCTCTCCCGAAAAGCGCACCACAGCACGCGCGCCGCTGGCGGCGGCACTGGACACAGCCACAATAGTGTCGTTTGTCTCGGATGATTTCATCACAGATCAAGATTATCACGACCCATAATATACGTCAAGGGACGATGAGCGCATTATCTTCAAACCATCGGATACAAACAAAAGAATTGAGTTTTTTTCACATTCGCTCAAAAATCCGAGAAAAATCGACGATGAACATTCAAGATAACATTTAGCATTCTTATCCGCGATGGATTTCAAACACCATGGCGCAAAATTAGTGAGGCTTAATATGAGAAAAATCTCTCTTGAAGAAGTGCAAGACGGAATGATTCTTGCTCAGGAAATCCAGGACGACAAAGGCCGCGTCCTGCTAAAAAAGGGCGACCCATTGCGGTCTACCTACAAATCCAAACTCTGCCAGTGGGGCATCGAAGAAATCTGTATCGTTGCCGAAGGCGCAAACACCGACGAGACAACACCCAATATCAATCCTGAAGACGTCAAAGTATCGGCGGCAGTGGTTGAGAAATACGAAAGGATACTGGATCAAAAATTCTGTGATTATCCAGACAATGTCCTTATGAACACTATCAAATCGGTCGCGATAAGCAATCTCGCTCACAAAGATGCAATGAAAAAAGCGGGATTTTAATTTACGAAATCAACTCTAATCCGTCCATTCACTCATATTGGCCGTTGCAGCAAGCAACGGATCAGGCATTATTCATCTTTCATATTTTCTCGGGTGAGCTATTCATATGAGTATAACAGAATCAAAAGACAACTCAGCAATGGCAGAGATGACTGAGATGGAGCGCTTAAAAGAGATCATCAAAAATCTTGATGATGTTCCATCGCTGCCAACCGTTGTAGCAGAGGTCAACCAGGCCATTCGCAATCCACGAGTGGATGCCAACACCGTCGGCCAAATATTGGCACGCGATCAGGCGCTCTCAGCCAAGACCCTCAAACTGGTCAACAGCGCGTTTTACGGTTTCCCCAACAGGATAAACAGCGTTACGCGCGCTATTATCGTAATGGGATTCCAGCGTGTGCGCAATCTCGTGCTAACGGCCAGCGTGCTCGACAAATTCAAGAGCGGCAATGTCGATTTTGATTTCGGTAATTTCTGGAAACACGCTCTTGGCACCGCGATCAGTGCCGAAATTCTCTCGCAGGAACTCAAATTGCAGGAATCCGAAGACGCTTTTGTCGCGGGCCTTTTGCACGACATCGGCAAACTTCTGGTGGTGCTCTATGCCCCCGAGAAGTTTGTCAGGATTCATGCCATCGTCAAGAAAACCAACTGCCTAATCATCGAAGCAGAACAAGAAGTTTTGGAAACTACACATTCGATAGTCGGGGGGTGGCTGGCCAAGATGTGGCAGTTCCCGCCCAAACTAACGCAAGCCATCCGCATGCACCATGATCCGCAATCTGTCCGCGAATATCACGAAATGACTTACGTAACTCACATCGCCGATATAGTCTGTCGTGCCCTAGATTTTGGCGACGGCGGCGACAATAAAATACCAAAAATCAACGGCCATGTGTGGAAGGCCATGAAGCTGGATAAAAATATTTTGGACAGCGTAATGAAAAAAACTCTCGAGGGATTCGATAAGGCTAAGGACTTCCTCCAGTTGCTACAATAGATGTAAAAAAATATGCAGTCCAACGCAATACGTAGCTCAAAGGAGCAGCACGTGACATCAAAGGATAGAGTCCAAGATATTCTTGAGACCCGGCAAAAAACCAGAAGCACCGAGATGTTCAAGGAAAGAATAGAAACTCTCGAGCGCGAATCAGACCGTTCGAGTCTGTCTCAGAACGAGATTTACGAGGGTTTCAAGCAGCAGGCGAAATTTTACGAGAGAATCGCTTCGCTGCATTCCAGTTTGCCGCCGGAAGACATCGTACAACAACTGTTCAAAATACTCAGCGGGATAATCAACATATCTACGCTGGAGCTGGTTAAGTGGTCCGCGACAGATCGCGCGTTTATCACCACAGCCGCACATAGCGATAAGGCAATTAATGATGAACTCAGCTGCGACAGGAACCTTATTAATTGGTCGCTTAAAAATAAAACCGTATCGTTAGTTCCGTCCGACAACCCCAAGTACGTGCAATCTGGTATCAATGGCGTATTTATCCTGCCGCTGATCGGCAGCGAGGGCAAACTCGGCGCGCTGTTGCTATGGGGTAATTACTCTCTGGAAACTTCGAGCTGGCTGGTGATGCACATGCTCAATTTCGTCGCCAAAGATATAAGCGGCGTTTTTGAAAACATCCTCCTGCGTAATCGCAGTCGCCATATCGCCGAATTGATGGACGGCATCATTGAATGCGTCCCGCAGGCGATTATAGCGGTAGACATGAACAATCACATTCTCACCTGCAACAGAAACGCCGAATTCATGTTCGATTTCAAGCGGGTTTTCGCACTCGACGAACACTACGCCGAAGTGATGCCCGAAAAATTGATACCCGTTTTTTCCTCGCTCATCATGTCAACGATTTCGGGCAAACATGAAATCGACTACGAGACAGAATATCCGCTAATCGACGGAACCGTGCTGATGATCGGCATAAGCACATCGCTGCTATACAACCGCGAAGGCAACGCAACGGGAGTTTTGCTGCTTTGCCGCGACCTGAGCCTGAGCCGCGAAGTACAAAAACTTCGTGAACTCGATCAGATGAAAGACGAATTTGTCCACACGGTTTCGCACGAGCTGAAAACCCCGCTCACTTCGATACTGGGCTGCTCGGAGACATTGATGGAAATCCGCGATGAGCTAAGCGAAGACTTTGCGGAAATTCTTGATATACTCGTAGACGGCGCCGAACGCCTCAAAGAATTGATCACCAATCTGCTGGATATGTCGCGCTTACAGACAGGGCGAATGGTTCTGGATAAATGCCCCTGCGATCTACGACTTAGCGTAGACGAAATAGCTGGGATGCTGGAACACAATAAAAACGGGTGCAAACTCGTCGTCAACTCTCCTGACGATCTGCCAGAAGTCAGTGCCGACTATGAAAAACTGAAACAAGTATTTCAAAACTTCATCGGCAATGCTGTGAAATACTCTCCAGGCGGCGGTGCGATCAATATTAATATCGAAGCCATCGGAGAAAAGGCGGTGGTCACAATTGCGGATCACGGTCTGGGCATGCCTAAAGAACAACTACCATTTATCTTTGACAAGTTCTTCCGTGTAGACTCTTCGACCACCGCATCCATCGAAGGCACAGGGTTAGGACTTTCGATTGCAAAGCATATTATCGAGCTGCATAGCGGGACTGTGAACGTTACGAGTACCGTAGGCGAAGGCTCGATCTTCACGATAAAACTACCTATCCAGTAACGCATTTTTTTCAGGATTGAGCATGAAAAAGAAGAAAAACACGAGCACCGGCAAAAACACCGCGCCAAAATGCAAAGTGAAAAGAGTCGGTATTCTGACCGGCGGCGGCGATTGTCCAGGCCTCAACGCAGTTATTCGCGCTATTGCCAAGACGCTGATCGACCCCTACAACGTAGAGGTTATCGGCTTCAAGGATGGTTTCCGAGGCTTGGTACTCAACCAGACCAAACGCCTGACCTACATGACCGTTTCGGGCATCCTTGATCGCGGCGGAACCATTCTTGGTTCATCCAACAAGGACAACCCATTTCACTTCGGCCAGATACGAAACGGCAAAATGACTTACAGAGACCTTTCGCATAAGGCTCTGGAGAGCTACAAAAAACGCAATCTTGACGCGCTGATTTGTCTCGGCGGCGACGGCACAATGTCTATCGCCAACGATCTGGTCAAAAAGGGCATGAACATAATCGGCGTACCAAAGACCATCGACAACGACCTGATGGAAACCGACCGAACGTTCGGATTCGACACATCTGTCAGTATTGTAACCGAGGCTATCGACAGACTTCGCACGACCGCAGCAAGCCACCACCGTTGCCTTATCGTTGAGACAATGGGGCGTTACGCAGGTTGGATCGCACTGGAGTCTGGTATCGCCGGCGGCGCCGACGTCATACTCATCCCGGAAATACCGTTCAATCCCTCGCTGGTCTGCGACATCGTAGACCAACGTTTTAAGCACCATAAGCACTACACTATAATATTGGTGGCCGAGGGCGCAAAGTGGGAAGGCGGCGAGATGGTGGTAGAGCGCACCGTCGAAGACTCGCCCGATCCCATCAGGCTTGGCGGAATAGGCAAGGTCGTTGCGACATTTATCGAAGAATCCACCGGCGTGGAATCGCGCGCAATTGTGCTGGGCCACGTTCAACGGGGAGGCACGCCAACAGCATTCGACCGCGTACTCGCAACGCGTTACGGCTATCACGCAGCAAAACTAGCCGTAGCAGGCAATTTTGGCAAGATCGTCTGTCTCAAAGGCAACAATATTACCGAAGTAGCAATATCCAAAGTCGCCAACAAATGCCGCAAAGTACCGCTAGACAGCTCGCTTATCGATGTCGCAAGAGCAACGGGCACGTATTTCGGCAACGAGAGCGAGATTCACAGAAAAACACCCAGACGCAAAAGAATGCCTATCGAAGCAGGATAGGCGCAACACAATCCCACAAAAAAAAGCCCCGGCATCTCCGGGGCTTTTCTTATTATTCGGCTATTTCTTTTTCTTGCCTTGCTTGGCCAAGCTAACGGGCGCTTCGATGGGGTTTTTCTCCAACTCGGCCTCAACCATCCGGCGCGCGATTTTGTTTTCGAAAATACCCACTATCGCGCCGAAGGTAATATAAAGCGCAAGCCCCGCCGCATAGTTATAGAGCAAAACAAACATCATCAGCGGCATAAACGACATCATCTTCTGCATACTCTGTTGCTGTGGGTCGTCGGACTTTGTTTTC
>CAYSUZ010000065.1:0-7180 GCA_964434335.1 uncultured Planctomycetota bacterium
GGGCGTTAAAATATTTTTTGGACAGGCTCTAGGCCGTCTTCATAAAGCAAAACTCTTATCAATAGAACAAGTTTTTTTGATGAAAACGGCCGTTGCTGGTCTCTGCTTGCTAGCCATTGATAATCAGGTGATCCTGAAAATGCGCCGACAGGCGGTTGCTGCCGCGCGGCTTTTTGCGCGAGCCAGTGTCTGCGGCAAAGCGCGCGCACTGCGCGGTAATTACAAAATCCGACGAAGTAACGCATGAAAAGCTCGAATTGCTCATCGACACCGTCGCCAAACTCGCGCCGAAGGCCCGGATTTTTAACGCACGCTATACGCCCTGCGCTGTCGATTCGGTCGCGGGCGAAAACCAGATAGCGCTCGGCGATCTCGCTGGGAAAAAGGTGCTGGGCTTTTGCGGCATCGGCGCGCCGCGCTCGTTTCGCGCAACGCTGGAGAATCTGGGCTGCGAAATCTCGGAGTTTATGGAATTCGCCGATCATCACGATTATACGGAACGCGATGCAAGGCGAGTCGCACGAAAATTCAAGGCCTCGGGCGCAGAAGTTATTGTGACCACGCACAAAGATGCGGTAAAGATACGTCGGTTCGCTATGCCGCAGGTTTATGCACTAAAAGTCAAAACAACCATCGACGATGAGGCGGATTTTTGCGCATTCATCGACGCAATAGTAAACAAGGATTAATACTTGAAAAACTTTTTCGATAATGTCGTGTTTTTTATCATACGCTGTATTCTGGCGGCAATCCAGGCGCTAAGCGTCCACAACGCACTGGTTGTGGCGCGTTTTATGGGCAGCGTGGGATGGTTGTTCATGCCGCAGTATCGTGCGACCTCGCTGCGAAATCTCGACATCGTATACGGCGAGACAAAAACGCAAAAAGAGAAAAAGGCCATCGCCATAAAATCGTTTCAACACTTCGTCTCGGTTACAATCGAGTTGCTGCTCCTGCCGCGACTGTACAAACGACCGGATTTCTGGCAGCGAGTACAGTTCGAGGGCAGGCAACATCTGGACGAGGCGCTCGCACGCAACAAGAGCATCATCTTCGTAACCGGCCACACGGGCAGCTGGGAGCTGTGTGCGTTTGCGTCGTCGATTTTGAATATGCCGCTTATGCCGGTGGCGAGACCGCTGGATAATTCTCAAAAACTCAACGAATACATGATGGACCTCCGCCGCAAATCGGGAATCGATCTGGTTTACAAACGAGGCGCGCTGCGTACAATGGTGCGGGCACTTAAGGACGGAACCGCGCTGGCGTTTATCATGGATCAAAACGCAGGACGAAATGGCGTGTTGACGAATTTCTTCGGCGAGAAGGTATCCACGCATCCCAGCGCCGCAGCCATGGCGATGAAGTTCGACGCACCGGTCGTGGCGGTTTACGCCTATCGCGTGGGCAAGGGTTTTAACTACCGTATCCACATAGAGCCAATCGTAGAGATGGCGAAAACGGGCAACGAAGCAGCCGATCTGCAGAAAAACACGCAGCGTATCGTTACGATCCTGGAATCGTTCGTTAGCGCGCATCCGGAACAATGGCTGTGGTCGCACAGGCGGTTCCGGCTAAAAAAGAAGTGGTTCGCCGGCAGCGCCCGCATGGCCGATTACGCCGATCAAGTGAACCTCTCAGAGATGTAAAACACACGCGACAAAACAATGAAAAAAAATGATTAGAAACGGAAAATGAATTGGGACTTCCCAATCGATTCCACAACGAAGCGCACGGAGAAAAAAATGCAAAACAAAATCCTATTCCTTCTGCTAATTGTGGGCATCCTCGTTTTGCCATCCTGTTTACGGCAGGGCGAGATGAAAATACCGCCCTCCAGACTCGGCGTGGTTATCGCATATCAGGGCAAAACCGAAACAGCAATAGTTGTGCCCGCCGAAGCTGGCGAAGCGACGCTGCTGCTGGCAAAGGATATCCAGACTTACATCAAGCGCCTCGCGGACGTGGATGTCGCAATCATTACGCCCAAGGAGTTGAGCGAGGAACACAAGTGCACCATCGCACTCGGCATTCCCGCAATCAAGAAAGTGCTCGAAGATGCCGTCGGCAAACTTGCCACCGAGGAATACGCACTTAAATCGATCGGCTACGAAGGACGCCAGTCGATCGCGGTCGTGGCTGGCAGCGAGCTGGCGCTACAATACGGCGGCTATGCGCTGGTGGAATTGTTTATGGACGTAAGGTTTTTTCACCCGCAACACGAATTCCTGCCCAAGCAGGAATCGCTCTTTATTGGCCGGAGAATCTTCTGGCGCGAAAAACCACGCTTTGCGCTGCGCGGCATGGAGCCGCAAATTGCCTGCGAATCGTCGGAGTTCAAGAGGATTTTCACCGATCCGGACAATCTGGATTTCGCAAGGGCTTACGTTGATTACCTGATCAAAAACAAGCAAAACGTTCTGGCGCTGAGTCTGCCGCGCACACCGGAAGGATACTCAGAGCATTACAAAAAACTTTTCGCGTACGCACACATGCGCGGGCTAAAGATTATGCTGCGCACGAACGAAAGTCTCGACGCGATTTCGGGAGATACTTTCAAAGAACTATGTGAACTCGGCGCAAATTTCATCGAAGTCAACACCGCTAACGCACTGGATAAATCAGAAAAAGTTGCCGCCGCTCAAAAAATTCTGCAAGACTACGGCGCAAAACTTTTCATATCCGATCCGAAAAAATCTGCCGACATCCCAACCCAAACCGGAGTGATTGTAAACACGCAGATGTGCCGCGACCTGGTAGAACCCTCGCTAATGCCCGACGGAAAAGCACGCACGCAATACGATGCACTTCGGCGGCTGTCAGGCAAATACGCGACGCTCTACTCCCCCGCCACGTCATGCGTAGAGGACTGCGGGCTTGACCTGCCGCTGCCAAATCCGGCCTTCATTCAACTGCGCCACGACGACACAGTGCGCCTGACGCTTTGCGGCGCCGCCGGGCAGATACACAAGACCTACGGGCTTGAGTGGCTGTCGTGGCTGAACGATTTTGCGGCAATGCGATATAACTGGAACGCGGAGCGATGGAGCACGCGCGCGGTGTTGCGTGAATTTGCTTCGATTTTCGGCGAGAAAGCACAACCACAAATCGAGCAGGCCCTACTGCGCACTATCGTCGCAATGGAGCGTCTGCACGCGACGAATTGTCTGGAAGATTTTTTGGCATTCCGGCAAAAAATATATGAGCCAATGATGAAAAACGCCCAGCCCGGACAGAAAATGCAAATAGCAAGTGCGCTGCTGGCGGCTGTAAATCCGGTCAGTGAAGAATTGATCGCGGCCCGCAAAGAGATCGCCGCGTGCGCCGACATAATCGATCCGTTCGCAAAGGAATGGTACAACGAGATCGACGATTGCGCAAAATTGCTAAGTCATTACGCTCAGTTCGAGGCGCTGGCGCTGGCCGCGAAGTCTCCGGAAAGCGCAAAACTCATGCGCAGCCTCGACGACCGTTCGCAAAACATAATCGAACAACGCCGGGCGCATTATCGTTATCCGCACAAACAGCCCTGATGCGCGACGGCATTTACGCACAAAAAAAGCCTGGCTGGATTTCCCAGTCAGGCTTTTTCGTAGTTATAGCATTAATAATTCTCGAATGGATCGACAATTTTCCACTCGCCGTCTTCGAAGACAAACTTGATAATCCGCTTGGTTGGTCTGGCTTTGCTGTAACCGTCCATAACCAATGTGCACTTTTTGCCATTTGCATCAACCGTCTCTGTTACAACAGGCGCACGGGCGGGTTTGAGAAAGTCCTTTAACACTCTCTCGTCATTGTCGCCGTGAAAGGTCGCAACTACTTCGTAATACTCGGTGGCGGTCATTTCTTTGGTATAGGTCTCTTTGATTTTCTTGTACAGCTTTGCATAGTTGTTGAGTTTTGCCAACATCTCATACATATCGTCTTCTTTGCGCGCCTCGATTGTTTTGCGTTCATCTTTGAAATACTTCAACATTTCCGCATATGCTTCTTCGCTTTCAAAAGTCTCCCGATCCGTCTCCAGTTCTTCCGCAATTCTCTTTTGGCTGGCGGCATCGAGCAGTGCGTAGAGTTCGGAAGCTTTGCCGTCGTAGAGTTTGGCAAGATAGAGCCGGTAGACGTTGCCACAAACAGGGGCCTGTTTGTGTAATTCCAGGGCGTCGAGATTCTTGTTCAAAACCAGATTGCTTGTGATCCTCAGCTCTTTGGGCGTCTCCGACTCCGGAGTTTCAACCGGGAGTGCGGGAGTGAAACTGTCAATAGGAGGCAGTTTTGGTTTTTCAATATTTGGAGCAGGTTCCGGGTCTTCGTCTTCTTCGGTTGCTTCCGGAGGGGGATCCTGAGGTTTGACATCACTGTCGGGAATCGTGGACGCAGTCTCGTTTTGTTCGGACTTTTTCTTTTCGCAGCCTGCGGCAAAAACAAACATAATCGCCACTAATGCGATCAAAACAAAATTACTCTTCATTGCTCTCTCCGGGCATCTGAAATATGTTGTCGTTCGGGCGGGATAGTAACCGCCAGCAATATAATATACGATTATGCGGGGAATATGACTGGTCGGTGCAGTAAATAATCACGAAAAATTGCGCGATTACTCCTGCTCACGATCAGGGACTAGGCATTTTGATGTCGCATTGCTGCCGCAACGGGCAGTAATCGAGCGCTTCTATTATATCATATCTTTGCCAGCCACACAAAAAAGCGGCCCTTTCGAGCCGCTTCTTGTATTTGATTTATAATTCTTTACTTCACGGGCGCTATATCTACTTTCCAATCGCCCTCTTCCTTGACAAAATGCATCTTATGTTCAATCTTGTCCTTTTTGTCTTTCATAACAATATAGCCCTTGTCGCCATCAATTTTTTCGCTGACGAATTCGGATCCGACTTCATCCTTCTCGGCATCTTCGGACTCCTCACTCATATCCATCATCGTGCTCATGATAATAATAAAATAATCTTTGGCATCTTTGGCTTCAAGTTGCGCCTCAAGCATCTTTATGGCATTCTCTTGCGCCTTCTTCATCATATCTAATTTGTCTTGAGGAATGGGAACATCCGCACCAATACCTTTGTCTTCAGCCTTTTTGAGATCATCAAGCTGCTTCTGGAGTTGTGTTTTGTCAATCTTCTCAAAATCAGCTTCGAATTTCGCCTTACTGCCCTTTGAAAGCATGTCCCAGGCTTTTGCTCCGTCCTTGGAAACCACCGCCTTCATAAACTCCTTGGCAACGGGGCCAAGTGTCGGGGCATTGGTTGTGTCCATCTCATCAATTGCGGCTTCCCGTTTTGAATCCCCACAACCAGCAACAAGTCCGGCAAACAAAACAATAGCCATAATAAGAATTAGATTGCGTTTCATAACTGTCTCCCTGTAATAGGCATCTTTGAATTCGTCAGAATATCCACCTGATCTTATAGCGTTTTTTTGCCAAAATTACAAGTCATCGCTCGCAGGAATCATAAAAAAAAGCGGCCCCTCGAAAAGGAGCCGCTTGTGTGAAGTCAACGCTACATTAATCCCAGGAATTTCCTGCGAATTTCCACTGATCTTCTTCTTTGACGAGTTGCTTACGTTCCCTTGTTTCGCCAGTTGACAGGTTCAAGTAAATGATATAGCCATCGTTGCTATCGATTCGCTCCCCAACAACGATTTCTGAATTAATGTTTCTTGAATAGATATAAATATCTCTTGCGGTCTCGATGGATTCCACTTTCGCCTTCTGCTCCTTCATCCACTCCAGTGCCATCCCGTAATATTCTTTTTTCTTTTCGTCCTTTTCAGCTTCGACTTTCTTTTCCATAGCAGTGATTTTTGTATCCACTTCTTTTATACCTTCTGCTTTTTTCTTCAAAGATTCTTCCCAATTTTCGTGCGCTTTCTTCGGGAGCATATCGTACACACTCCCCCAATCCTGATTACGTTGTGCTAGTTTGTAATTCTTGACAATATTGCCCAATTCCGGCGCGTTGCCATATTCCATAGCATCGATATCAGCGGTATTGGCGCCGCCGCAGCCTGCTACGAGAACTACAAAAGCGATAGCCGCAAATGCGAAGATGAGATTACGTTTCATAAATGTCTCCCTGATAATTTCTGGCATATACAAAATTGTGTCTAGCGAAGATCACAACGATCTCACCGCAACATGTTTATTATGCACACTGCCAAAGCGCAAAGCAACAAATTTTGCGAAAATCCATCACAAAAAAGAGGCGGCCACCAGGCCGCCTCCGTCGTTTCGCGTTAATCAGGCAATTGTCAATCCATATCCATCACCGCTTTCCACTGGCCGTCTTCTTTTACGAATTTAATCTCGTCTGCCTCGCCATCCTTGCTGGTTACGATGCGGCCGGATTGCCCATCCTCGGCGATTTCTTCTTTGATGACCGTTGTTTTCTTGATTTCATCAAGCATCTCCTGCCTCATCTGCGCTTTCGACATTGCATAGACAAAAAACGCCTTGCCGTCAGGAAGGGCCTTAAAACCATCCTTTGCGTATTCAAGCAGTTCTATCTTCATTCCCATTGCGGTTTTTTGGTCTTCATCGGTCAACATCGCCATTTGCTTTTTCATTGCTTCAATGCTCTGGTCGATCTGTTCTTTTGACAGCTCACTCAATTTCTTAACCATGTCTTCTCGCATTTTATTGAATCCATCCTGGCTGCTCTTGGCGAGCATATTCCAGAATTTTTCGGATTCGCCCTTGTAAAAAACCGTTACCATCTCTCTGTATGTCGGGCCAAATGTCGGGGCCTTTTCGTCAAGCTTTAGGTCATCCAATATCTTATCCATGGCGGCATCGCCAGTCGATACAGCAACAGTGGGCTTGACTTCGGGTTTGGGTTCCGGCATGGGTTCCGGCTCTGGTTCTGGTGTGGGTTCCGGCTCCGGCGTAACTTCCGGCTTAACCTCCGGTTTAACTTCTGGTTTGACTTCTGGCTTGGGCTCTGGTGTGGCTTTTGCCTGAGAGCCATCCTGGGGTGTTTCGGCGGAATCATCGCAACCGACAACCATCAGCGCTACGACGAATACTGCAAGCATCATAATCATCATCTGTTTCATACTTTTCTCCTCGACAATACTGTCTCTTGAAAAATGGCAGCGACAAAAAAGTAATCGCTCGGCTAGAACCGAATCCGCAATGCGCCAGTACCCTTTCAACACAATAACC
>CAYSUZ010000066.1:0-7100 GCA_964434335.1 uncultured Planctomycetota bacterium
GCGTTGTCGGAAACGGGTTTTGCCTTTGGCGCGGTCATCCGGAGTTGGGTCGGGTCAGCCAGTTCTTTTGCCCGCTTCAGAGATTCTTCGCTCAGGCCGCCGTAGAGGTTGGCCTGCATCTGCCAGAGGATTCGTTTGATAATGTGTTTGGCGTGACGACTGGTGGTTAGCTCGCCGCAGACCGTTTCGTATTCCAGCCGAAGCTCCCCGATAGAGAGCTGTTCCAAGCGTTCCCGATGGGTTTCTATTGTTGTCGCCATAGTCGTATCTCCTGTTTTGGCAGTGCTTTATCGCACAGACACATGAAGCCTCGACTCAGGCGAAACATCAAGGGAAGTTAACGAAGATTCTTCAGATTCTTCGCCATTTCCGAGAGTTTCCGGCGAATTGGGCGAAGAATTGGCCAGTCGGCGGACAGCTTGTGTAAGAATCTGGACGATTTCCGCCCGACGCTGGCTGGGCGAGAGTTTGTGAATTGGCGTTTGACGCATAGCATGGTCTCCGTGGCTGTGCCTACGAAGCCATGCTCTTTGAGCCGTGGCCGCCGTCCGACGGGTTGAAATAATGATTCAACGGACACGATGTCCGTATCTATTTCATACCCGGCCAATCCGTAATCTGTCGGGATTCTGGTGCGAAGCAGAATATGTGTTAATTTCAAATGGCAAATTCGTATTGCGATATCTTGCAATCAATGGAAAAATATGGACAATATCTATAAGAGTCTGCTTTTTGCTGTGAAATTGAGACCAAGGAACCAAGTCGATGACTTCGAATCAAAATGAAATAATGACCATAGATGAGTTGGCTGAATATTTGAAGATTTCCAAATCTACGCTCTACAAGCTCGCCCAAGAAGACCAGCTACCGGGGCAAAAAATCGGCAAGCGATGGCGGTTTCTCAAAGATGCTGTCGATGAATGGATGAGCATCAACCCCAGAAGGGCTGGCAAATGAGCCATCAACCGCCTTATACGATCACGCCCGCAATTCTTACGCTTGTCGAGCAGATTGGCGAAGCACTTGGCAGGCTTTCTATGATTGCCGATTCGCAGGATTTGCGACTGCGGCGGATCAATCGCATTCGCACACTGCGCGGTTCGCTGGCGATTGAAGGCAACACGCTCAGCGAGGAGCAGATTAGCACAATCCTCGATGGCAAGCCGGTAGTCGCTCCTCCTCGTGAGGTACAGGAAGTCCGCAACGCCATCAAGGCCTACGACGAATATCCGAACTGGAACCCGACAAGCAAAACTGACCTGCTCAAAGCTCACGAGACAATGACCACCGGGTTACTCGATCTGCCCGGCCAATACCGTGCCAGCGGCGTGGGCGTGATGGGGCCGACTGAAGTTGTTCATGTTGCCCCGCCAGCCAAGCGAGTACCGGAACTGATGAGCAACCTGCTCGGCTGGCTAAAAACCACCGACGAACACGCGCTGATCAAAAGCAGCGTGTTCCACTACGAGTTTGAATTCATCCACCCCTTCGCCGACGGCAATGGTCGCTTGGGCAGGCTGTGGCAAACGCTGATTTTGACCCGCTGGAACCCGCTTTTTACCGATATCCCTGTTGAAAGCATGGTTTACGCCCACCAAAGCGAGTACTACGACGCTATCGCCCAAAGCTCAAAAGACGGCCAAAGCACTGTCTTTATTGAGTTTATGCTCAAGACGATTTTTGAGAAAATCCAGTCATGCTCTGGCGGCACCGACCAAGATGGCGACCAAGTAACCGATCAAGTTAAAACATTGCTATCTATCTTCAAATCGACAGAGAACAAGGCGATTAGTGCTTCGGAATTGATGAATGCTGTTGACCTGTCTCATCGTCCGACATTCCGCCAAAACTACCTTCATCCAGCTTTGGCAGCCGGGCTGATTGAGATGACCATCCCCGATAAGCCCAACAGCCGCAACCAGAAATACCGGCTAACGGCCAAAGGAAAATTCTTCGGAGAGACTGCGTGAAATTTCATCAACCGTCCAATTGCCCGGAATTTCCATAACCTGTCGGGATTTGGGTGCGAAGGAATGCGCTTGTTAATCAAGGCTGTCTGTAATCAGGATTGTTTTGCTTAAACCGCAATTGCGTTAATCGAATGCAACCAAAGCGGGCGAAAAGCCGGTCTGAGACTTGAGCGTTCTCAACGCTCTCTGAAGATAGAATTTCGGCACTGATCGCAGAGAGAGGTTGAGAGAGTTTTCGCGGATATGGCGCTACATATTCGCAATTGGTTGGGGGTGCGTGGGAAAATCGTTGCCAGGATAGAGCCGTAGAGAGAGGGCGGGAATGCGGGGAAATCGCCGTAAGCCTTTGACAGCAACGGGACATAAAAACGCCCAGCCATTTTCACGGTTGGGCGTTTCAGTTAATTCCTAACAGGGCGTTTTCCGCGCCTGATTTTTTCTGGCTTGCCAAATCCGATGTCAACCTGCATGGGAATCCTGATCGAATCAAGCATCGCTTTGAAATTCACCCGTCGGCCGATATATCCGGCTTCCTTGGCAATCTCCGAAATCTCAATCGTGTTGACCAAAAATTCAAGGCCGTCGTCTTCAACGCTTTGAGCGATGATTCGCTCTATTGCTTGGCGGATGGATTGCGGCGAGTTGTCCATTCGGGCAAGTAGATCAATATCCAGTGTAGAACGAGCCTGCGTCAGATTTCTGGCGTGAAGAAGCATCGCGCCTTTAAGTATAAATTGCGACGACACATCGGAAACGGCCATCCGATACAGGAAACGACTCATCGCGAAATACTGCACCAGCTCCTGAAATGATTGCCCTGTCTGCCGCGAAAGATTGAGCAGTTTGGCTCGATTGGAGACAGACATGTTTTTCGTCTTCTTTGTCAAACAGTCGCCTCCAGATAAGGCTTGATGATTTCCTTCACGCGACAAATCTTTGCCATTGTCAGAATTTTAGTTGGCTTGGCATTGGGGCGTTGGAGATATTTTTTCAGCCCCTCAATGGCAAGTTCTATTCCCAGGCGATTACGATACCTGAAACAGTCGGCAATCGTTTTTTCTGGAGAAAAGATATTCATCATAATCCCGCCAATTTCTTTTGTTTCTATGCCCGTAGAAAAAATAGTTTCGGCCATCCTGTAAAATTGAATTGCCGGATGATCGATCTTGGGAATGGCATGATTCCTCTTGATTGCCAGATGAACAGTCCTTGGTATTTCAGTAGTTAGGTCATGGTGATATAGTGCGGAAATCGTGCAGAGAACAGCGTGCGGAATGCGTGCTTTTATCGCAGCGTACTCCGGCGAGACATGAGGTGTAGTGTCAGAATCAACAATCTGATATACCCCACGAGAAATGCAGACAATCTCTCCTGCATCACGAAGCCTGTATATCGTGTTTGTTGATATTCCGGATTTTCTAACCTCAAGCACTGTAATGAACCCATTGTGCTTTTGGGAAATCCGCTCAAGTAGTTTCCTAGTCTTTTGATGCATAAGTCGCTCCACTTGTGCCTTGCTGGAGTGGATTATATCTGTTATTGCTGGTAAGTCAAGCAGCAGGTGGTTGTTTTGCTTCATTTTCTCTGGATTTCACGGCAATTACACAAGGTCGATCTTATTTGACACCTACCGCAAAATTTCTTGTGGAAATTCTTTGGCATTTGCGATCTTCCTGGCCAAACCAGACGGTCTTCGATTTTGTGCCGGAGAGTTTTTTTCGGCAACTACTTTTTCGATTTGAAATCGCCGACTGAAACGCTCAGTCGCATTTGCTTCAAAGTGACATTTGGTACTACTTTAATGGCATATTCCAATCGGACATCTTTGCTTTCCGAAACAATGAGCCCACACACCTTTTGGTTTTCCTTGGCAAGATTTTCTTTAACCCATCCCATATATCTGCACAATTGCCCAAGCGTTTCATCGGTCCCGCGTCGTTTCAATTCGATTACCACAAAGTCGTTTTCATCGACGCAAAGAAAGTCCATTATGCCAGCATCTTCGGTCATGTAATGACCGCCATGTGTTTTTTGATATTCTTCATCGTAGTATCTGTATCCCTTAAAAAGCAGGTCAAAATTACGATGAATAAGTTTCTGATAGTGCTCGCACTCTAATGCATTGATCCTATTATTTGATTCTGAAGGTTTGGCTTCTGGCCCGTCGTCAGTCGGCAAGGGAAAACATGCATAAACAAACTTATAAAAGAAATCGTTGGTTATTTTTTTCTGTGAGACTTCCTTGACAAACGCTGGCTCTGTTAAAAGTTCTTCTTTGATTTTCAAGAACAGGTAGTTGTTTTTAATGTAAGCCTCCAGACCAAACGAGTCATCGGAGTAATCAGCAACCATCTTATCAAGGTAATGGCCTTGTGTGGTAAAGAATGGGATGAATGTGTTGGGATAATAGATACTCAACAACTTCCCCAAGACCGTTCGCCCAGCCTTCATTCCCTTGATGTTAAGCGACTCCGCAATCAGTTTCTTGCTTGCTTCCGCGAGCTCTCCGTCAGGCTGATAAAACACCGACTGTTCATCGGCGAGTTTCGCAAGGTGGATGAATAATTTCTTTATTTCTCTAAACTGCTCCTTATCCCCATACTTCGCCATCGAACCACCTTTAATGCTTCCCAGAGGGCGCGTGGCCCATTCCAATTGGTAGCCAATGCAGTCGTCCTTATTGCCCATACCGGGAAAGTATTTATCCGGAGCCAAATTCTTCATGAACTCTGGAGTGAATGTGGCGACAAACTCTTTTCGCATGTCAGAGCGTTTGGCAGCATCTTCGTCGGCAACGCGGAAATCTTTGATTTTCTCCAGCATCAGTTCTTTGGCATCATCCATGATTATGCTCATTCAAAACTCCTTCCGATTTGTAAACATCTACCCATGTTGAAATCGTAGATTAATCCTCTAATTGTTCGGGCATAAGAACCCATATTCTTTTCAATGGCAGGTCGGCCTTCAGCGTGTCCGGCAGGTGATAAGATGTTCCACAATGAAAGTTGCCTGATTGCGGGAACGAATCCTAAAACACGCCGAGTATTTACGTTAATTAAGGCTTGCAGGAAAAATATAGCGAAAATTGATGGCTTTGGCAATGAAAAAGCCTCAACGTAGCAATTCCAGAAGAACATCTGTGGTTGGTTGATTCTATGGAATCTTGCTGGCATGCTCTGTCCAGATTGTCCGCTGGGCAGTCCAGTCTGGTTGTTGGGCGATGGGCTGAAGTTTGCGGATTGTGATTGAGTCGGAAGTGATTCCATTGGGCATCCTACGCATAAAAAAACTTTCTCTTTTTCCGATTTTTTCCGCAAAATCTTTTTTTGTCGGGGTATATATATAATAGCGAGAAACGTTAACCCGCCGGTCAACTTTCCGGGCACGAAGTGCAGGTCGTTGAGGGTGATCCGATTTACACGGAGCCGCCATGAAAACGACCGAAGCCCAAACGCCCGCATCCGAGATCCTCCGCGAAGTCGCGTCCATCCTCGCTGCAGGCCTCATGCGCTGCAGCGCCCGCACTCTCTGCGCCGCCGAATCTTCCCAAAATCCGCTTGGCTTTCACGCGCACCAGAGCAATGATCCTGCCACGTTGGTTAACGCACGCGAGAACTATTTCGGAGGGCGAATATGAACATCGGCAGAGAAATTACCAGGCTCAAGGCCATGACCGTTTCACAATTGCGCCAGCGATATGCCGACATTTTCGGCGAAGAGGCGCGCTCGCGCCACAAGGACTATCTCGTCAAGCGGATCGCGTGGAGGATGCAATCGGCGAAGGAAGGAACCCTCTCGGAACGCGCACGGCGCAGGGCCGAGGAACTTGCCAACGACGCCGACATCCGTATGTACGCGCCGAAAAACCACGCCTTCAATGTTGCGCCCGAGCGCACGCGAATCCTGGAGGCCAACATAACGCAAGGCAGGGAAGTCCTCATGCCGGGAACGGTGCTCACGCGGAAGTACAAAGACCGCATGATTATCGTAACCGTTCTGCCGAATGGCTTTGAATACGACGGCAAGGTCTATCGCTCACTTTCCGCGGTGGCCAGGGCCGTCACGGGCACCCACTGGAACGGATACCACTTCTTCAACCTCCGTAAAAACGGGAAAGCCAATGCCTGAACAATCGAATATCCGATGCGCCATCTATACGCGCAAATCCACCGACAAGGGGCTTGAACAGGAGTTCAACTCGCTTGACGCGCAGCGTCAGGCCGCCGAGGCCTATATCGCCAGTCAGAAGGAATCCGGCTGGCTTTGCCTGCCCGAACGATACGACGATGGTGGGTATTCCGGCGGTAACGTCGAGCGCCCGGCGTTCCAACGTCTCATGACAGACATCGAAGACGGCAAGATCGACTGCATCCTCGTCTACAAAATCGACCGCTTTTCCCGCTCGCTGCTGGACTTCGCGCGAATCATGGAGACACTCGATCGGCACGGCATCTCGCTGGTGAGCGTTACGCAGCAGTTCAACACGACGACCTCAATGGGCAAACTCACGCTGAACATCCTGCTGTCCTTCGCGCAGTTCGAGCGCGAGATAATCTCCGAGCGCACCCGCGACAAGATCGCCGCCACGCGACGCATGGGCAAGTGGTCCGGCGGCAGGCCGATCTTGGGCTACGACGTTGCACCCGGTGGAGGACGCCTTCTGGTCAACGAAGACGAGGCCGCCCGCGTCCGCGGGATATTCGAATCGTATCTCGAACACGAATCGCTTATCGAAACCATCAAGACGATCGATGCTCGCGGCTGGGCGAACAAGCGCTGGATCACGAGAGAAGGCCACGAGAGCGGCGGCAGGCCCTTCAGCAAAAGCAGTCTGTTCCGCTTTTTGAGTAACGTCCTCTACCTCGGCAAAATCACGCTTGGCAAGGAAGTCTACGAAGGCGAGCATCCCGCGATAATCGACGCGGAGATATTTCGGCGAGTGCAGGCGATACTGCGCCGCAACGGAGCCTCCGGTGGCAAGCACGTGCGCAATAAATTTGGCGCGCTGCTGAAGGGGCTGCTGTACTGCGGCTCCTGCGGCTGTTCGATGGGGCACACGCACACGCTGAAAAAAAGCAACAGGCGCTATCGATTCTACGTCTGCCTCAAGGCCCAGAAACGCGGCTGGCA
>CAYSUZ010000067.1:0-6891 GCA_964434335.1 uncultured Planctomycetota bacterium
CCTGCGCCAGATCAGTCGCTGCTGTGTTGAGAGGTGCAGCAGATCGAGGTGCGCCTTTTTCGCAAGGCGATGCAGGCCGGTGTGATGCCAGAGAAGGTTTTTCAGCGCGCCCTTGTGTTTGGCGGGATACGTAATGATCTCAAGCCCGTCGGCGCGAAACGAATCGGCTTGATCTTCTCGCGCAAAGACGATGAAATCGTGCGCGCTGCCAAATTGCGGCAGACGCCGTGCAAGGTTGATTTCGTACTGTCCGACGCCCGAGCGTCCCCCGTCCGAATATGACGCTACGAATCCTATTCTGGCCAAAGTCTACTCCGTTTTTGTTTTTTCTGCGGTGCCGCGCAATATTTTTACTATGCTTGCTTCTATTGTCTTTGCCGCGACTCCTGGCATGAAGTCCTGCAACACGCTTCGGTGCCCCGCCTGCCCCATCTTTTCGGCGAGATCGTGGTCGTCGAGCAATTTCCCTATTGCCTCGGCGAGCGCTTTTGGCGTAATCTCTTTCGCAAGGATGCCGGTGCGGCCATCGTCGAGCCAGTCCGAAACGCCGCCTACGTCAAACGCAACGACCGGCCTGCGCCGCACCATTGCCTCCAGCCCGACCAGCCCGAAAGGCTCGGCCCAGACCGAGGGCACGACCTGTACGGCGGTTTGGGCGTAATATTTTTCCAGTTCGGCGTGACTGAGCATGCCGGTAAATTCAACTCTATCGGTGATGCCGAGTTCGGCGGCCAGTGCCCTGTTGGCTTCGAGTGCGCTGCCTGCTCCAGCCGCTACCAGGTGCGCTTTGGGCAGCAGTGCAATCGCCCGCAACAGCACGTCCAGGCCCTTCGAGCGGATGATCTGCCCGACAAAAAGTATCTTGCCGTTTTTGGGAGGCATCGGCGCGGGCGGTGTTTCTGGTGGCACGGTAAAGCCGTGTACGACATCGATTTTTTCAGGCGCGAAGCCGTTGAGTACGAGCTGGTCTTTCATGTAATTGCTCAGCACGATTACGCCGTGGCAGTTTCGATGTGCGGCGAGCAATTTTTTGCGCGGGCCGAGTGTGTGCAACGTTGGCACTACCTTGCAGTGTAGCGGCCTGCCCAGAAAGCAGCCGTAGAGCATACATTTCGAGCCGAGCGGCAGCGTGCAGATTTTGCGGCTCTTCGGGAAATAGCGTACCTCGCGCAGGCAATAGAGGTGGTGGTCCTGAATGATCGTTATCGTTGGCAGGCGATCTCTGAGCGCGCGCATGAATTCAAGATTGCGGCTCTTGTGCACCAGCGCAACGTCGGGCTGGTGCTGTTCGCATATTTTGTCCAGAAATGCGGCGTAGTCGGATTCGCCGCCGCTTGCGGGAATTTGCACTACATCTTCAAAGGTGCTGCGATAGGTGTCTTCGCTTATGCCGCTCGATTGCTCATGCAACAATACATGCGAATGCCCCAGCGTACTCAGAGCATTGGCTACCTGAAAGCAATACTGTTCAAGCCCGCCGCGGAAGCCAAAAGTTTCGCCTATAGTCAGCGTCTTCATGCGTGCGAGCCTTTATTTGTGTGAGTTTTTCGGAATCCAACCATAATTCCCTTTATAGCACAGGCTTGTGGTTTTTGCAATCCCTCGACCGCATGCAGACCAAAAGTCTTGTGCAATTCGTTTATTGTTGTAAAATGTCATGATTGTTAATGAAACTGAGAAAAGGAGAAACCATGCGTATTTTTTCTAGAATCCTCACCCTTTTTTTGCTCGCCCTGTTGTTGAGCTTTGTTGCTGTCTCGGATGAGACTGTTGGGCAAATGAAATCTGATTATTATGGGCGCGAATCAACCGATAACGAGCGGCTTGCCCAGATTTATTTCGAGAAGGTTGATCAAGACGCCGTCGATACCCTCGATACGATTCTATTCGAAGCCCGAACCCAGGACTATGCCACCGCGATTTTAGCTCTGCAAAGCCTTATCGAAAAGAGCGGGGATTTGCTGATTCCTGTTGATGATTCCGAGAGTCACTTCGTTAATTTTGCCGGGCATATTTTCGAGAAAATAAATTCCTCTTCCTCAATCCTTGCGGCCTATCGCCGTCGATTCGATCCCCAAGTCTGCCGACTTCTCAAGAAAGCCCGCCAAAACAACAACATCGATTTGCTCGTAAAAATCTGGCGCAATTACAGACCATCGTCTCATGTTGGCGTGGCGCTTTACGAACTCGGCGCACTGGCCTTAGAACAGGCTAATTGGAGTCGTGCGGCATGGTGCCTACAACGCGCCGTCGCATACGAAGGCGTGCCGAAAGGCTTGTGCCTTGCGAAGCAAGCTGTGGCCCTTGCAGAGATGGGCGACGAAGCTGGCATCCGCAACATATTGTCTGGCATGTCCAAAGAAACTGCCTCCGAAAAAATTTCTCTGGCGCACTCTATAGTTTCTGTCGAGGAGTGCCTCAATATCTTGCTGAAACAAGTTCGCAATAATCGGATAGCGATACCCGATGTTGCGCTTGAAGCTGTTGTCAAAAGCATAGAAATTTCAGACCCTAAACGTTCCGAATTTTCAAAACGTGACAAAGAGATCGAGCTGCACATGCTCAGGGCCGTAGGAGGGCAGGCGAAAAATAAACCGTTGTATTCCAGTACTCCATACCATGCGCAGTATGCCGATGGCAAAATCTGTGTGGTTCATAAAGCCGGTATGCGAGTTTTTGACCGCGACGGCAAGGAGTTGTGGAATACCAAAACTCTTTTCTCGTACACCGCAAAACCAAAGCCGAAGCCTTCGCGTTATTACCATAATCCATATAATCAGGTTGCACCGCCTGTTTTTCAGGAATTTCCCACGATCTGGGGCAACCGGGTTTTCACGGTGGTGCCAGCTTGGTTCGATATCCCCATAGGCGATAAGGGCTGTTACAAAGTCAGCCCGCGCAAGCTTATCTCCATTGATATAAACACGGGCAAAACGCAGTGGATGACTGGCGGTTTTGCTGCGAACGATTTCCGCCCGATGCATCTAATCAGTTTTTGCACTCCGCCGTTGTGCCTTGCTGGCAACGCCTATGCGGTCGGATACATGCCCAATCCCCATAAAAAAAGCAATTCTTATTCATTGTATTGCCTGGATAACACGACCGGTCGGATGCGCTGGGAGGTGCCGTTGTACCAGACCGAAAGCGTGTTGGAGCGGTACGGATTAGATCCACGGTTGCGTGGACGCGCGCTTATGCCATCGTCCGACGGCATTCGCATATTCGTTGCCACCGACGACGGAGCCTCGATTTGTGTTAATGCCATAGACGGTCGAATTGATTGGGCGACCAAATATCCCGTAAGAGACTCAAGGAATAGGTACGGATATTATCCAAGCGCACCAGCGCCCGCAAAGTACTGGTCGGGTATGGGCTCGGTACATTCCGACGGAGTTGTGCTGGTGACGGCGGCGGACTCGCGCTGGCTGTTTGCGCATGATGCCGATTCAGGCAAGGTGCTCTGGAAATGGGACAACAAAGCCCGCACGGTTGATTACATCTTTGGCGTTCGTGATTCGAAAGTGATTTTATGTGGGGAATACTTGACGGTATTGGATATCAAAACCGGCGATTTTGTCAAAAGCATACGCGTGCCGTATCCACGCGATTCTTTCATCTGCGGTCGCATCTGCGCCAGCGATACCTGCCTGTACTGGCCGACCACAAAGGGTATCATGATTTATGAATTAAGCGGCTTCAAATTGAGATCCGCATTTTCTTTCAAAACGATGGCGGGTGTGCGTAGCCCCGAAGATATCGGTGGGGAAAAAGCAGAATACTCCGGCAACCTAATTCTTGCTGGCGACAGGCTCGTGGCCGTCAGCGACAGGCGCATTACCTTCTACGGTCTCGCGTCCATTGAGTCGAAAACACTGCCACAATCCTTGCCCGAACCCGAAGAAGGCGTTGAACCGGAAGGCCCGATGCCCACAGCGGAAACGCGCTCATTGCCTGAGGCCGTACCTGCTCAATGATAATAACGTCTTGTGCCCCAGGTGCCTTCGCCCGCTGCGAGGAAGCGCTGCATTGCTTCTCTCAGTTTTGCCAGTTCTTCCGGCGCACTTTTGATTAAGTTGTTGCGTTCGTGGGGGTCGGCAAGCAAATCATAGAGTTGCTCGTAGCCGCGGTCGCGGTGGACGATATATTTCCAGCGCCACATGTTGTTTTCAATTCCGACGACCGAATACGAATCGTGAAAAGACGAAATCCCGAACAGGTAATCGCGGTCGATTGTTTTGTCTTCGCCTGTCATCAGCGGCAGCAGGCTTACGCCGTGATAGGGGTTTGGCTTCGAGCGGCGCATCAGGTTGACGATAGTCGGTGCGATGTCGAGGCCCGAAACCGGCGTGTCGATGCGACGCGCTTTGAGACCGGCGCTTGCGGGCAGTTTTATCATCAGCGGCACATGCAATTGCTCTTCGTAGCAGTAAAACCCGCCGAAGTGTCCGTGGTCATCAAGGCCCGAGCCATGGTCGGCGGTAACGATGATTACCGCCTTGTCGTAAACACCCATTGCCTTGAGGTCATCGAAGAAATTTCTTAACGTGATGTCGGTATACAGCATCGCCTCATCGTAAAGATCCTGCTGACGCTCGCCAAAAATTTCGTAACCCTCGTATAGATTGTCGCCGTGCGGATGTTTCCACGGAAAATGCGTCGCGTTGAAATGCATATAGACGCAATAGCCCGTGCCTGCGTCTCCGGTGGCGATTTCAGTTTCCCGCGTTTTTATCAGCGCAACCGTCTCCTCGACTTTGTCCTTCTCGTCGTATTTTTTTATCAAAGCGAAGCGCCCATTGTTGCCGCCGGGCAGTTTTTCGTAAAACCGCTCCGGTGCAACACCGTTGCGATCGGCGTAGAAGTGGTTGATGAAAAACTTCTCGTAGCCATCCTCAATCATCGCGGTGGTGCAAAACGGGTCGCTAAGTTCAGGCTCGTTGAGTGCGCGTGAAGAATAGCGTCCCGAAAAAATGCTCCTCATTGAACAGGTTGTAGCGGTTGCCGCAGAACGCGCGTTGTTGAACACGAACGCGTCCTTGGCGAATTCTTCGAGGAACGGCGTAGTGCGGTGTGTCGAGTATCCGTGCAGGCTCGTGCGATCGGCCCGTGCGGCATCGATGAGTATAAAGATCACCGGCGGCGGCGAATCAAAACGCATATTTTTCAGTTCCGGCAGAGTCGAATGGCGTGCGCCGAAAAACTCTAACCCACCGCCCTCTGCGTCTATTGCCTTGTTGTCAAAAATATCTTTATTGAAAAGCTGCCTTGGAATTTCGTAAGCGGTGCGGCCAAGGCTGGAATATTCATTGGCAATCAGGCGTGTTTGTTGATCGGCGTGCAAAAGATAGCAGCCTGCCAGTGCGGATGCCATCAAAATCGAGAGCAAGGGGACGGATACCCGAAGTTTCGGCGAGGCCCGCAGGCCGATTGCCTGCGTCAACACAAATACTGCCAGCAAAACGATAGCGCCGAAAAATACTGAGTAGATGCCGCGACCCACATAACTAAATTCGGTTAACATTGGCCAGTTTTGCCCACCGATTGCTATTGCCAGGATGGTTGCCGAGACTGCCGCCGCCGCGTAAAATACACGCGCCGGAATTTTGCCTCGACCCCACAAACGTAGCGCGATCATTAGCGGTGTTAGCGGCAGCAACAACATCGCCGCCGCGAGATATGCCGCGCAGTCGCTTGCGCGCAGGCCCCCATCAGGCGCGGCACGTGCGAGCAGAGCGCAGTAGTTGGCCCGGTTAGCCAGTAGCAGCAGATACCCCAGCAGGAACGACATGATTCCAACGTGAACTTCGACATGCAGATCGGATATTTCGCGCCCGAAGACCCCCCAGAGCATCCAGTAAAACACCAGCCCTATCGTTACCGCCGTGCATCCAAGTGGCAGCAGTATTGAGGTTGTGCGCCCGTTGCTTTTTGAGGGTTGATTTGCTTTGGGCGAGAATAGATAAAAATACAATCCTATGATCCAGCCGAAAAACGATAGGAATATGCCACCGAGAGCGCCGAGTGTTGCGGCGTAGGCGAGGTAGATCGGGAAATCTGCGGCGAACATTCCCGCAGCAAATCTGCTGGTGTGTAGCAAGGCTTCGGCGAGCAGCAAAACCACGCCCCCGAGGCCGAAAATTAGCGAGAACTTTAGCATGAATCGTACAAATCGGCGGAAATCGACCGCAGATGTCGCGGTGGCATGTTTGCGCAGGATGCTTGCGCGGTTTTCGTCTTTCGCTCCTATTGCCAGCAACAATACCCCCGCGGGTATCGTCCACAGGATCCCCCACCACAGCACCGCTGCGATAAAACCGCTATACAATAAGAAGGCTGTTGAGTGCAGTGCGCGTTTTTTTGCAGGGGCTTGCGATCGCAGCGTTGCGGCGACCGCAACAAGCACGATGATTGTCGAAAGCGCCGTAGCGACGTGTTCAGCCAGCCGCACCTGCGGGTAGAGTCCGGTTAGCACCTCGATGTGAGGCGACTCGGCAGGGCTAACTGCATGAGTTCGCGTGTTGGCTTCGACCAGCGCCGACCACACCGCGCCCCCACAAAACAGCAGGTATAACGCAGTGAGAGCTGCGATGATTATGGATTTTGTTTTGTTGTTCACGCCCTGTCTCAATTACGTAAAACGCATAGGTTACCAGAAAATCCCTTTGCAAACAAGCTCGCAAAGGGATTCCAATTCTATACAAAAAATCCGGCGGCAGGCTAAAAACCATCATGACGATATTGACTAACCAAAGAAGGCGCGGTATAATAAGATTGTAGACTGCCTATGTAATTTTATGTGACCTTACCCGCAAAGGGGTGATATTCATGAAGAGACGCAGCAAGAACTCGGGTTTTACACTGATCGAATTGATGATCGTTGTCGGAATCATG
>CAYSUZ010000068.1:0-6854 GCA_964434335.1 uncultured Planctomycetota bacterium
CGAGATAAAAGCCGAAAAAGCCACCGAGGAACTTGAAGATTTAGCCGACAAAATACAGACAAAAGAGGACGAATTTCAGCGCAATAAAAATAAATTGGAAGGATTGGAAGAAATTAAAAACAAGGCCGAGGCAGAGGCGGAGAGAGCCACACTAGAGTATGGCGAGTCTGTCGAGAAAAAAGAAGCCGCGGGTTTGCAGGCAACCAAGAAAATTGCCATGGAAAGTGCGGAGGTGGCTTTGAACGAAGCAATCGGAGACTACAACGATGTAAGTTATAAAGTGGATTCTTTGGAAGACAGTGTTGACAATTTGAAAAAAATTAAATCGAACATTCAAGAAGCCGTGGCAGAAAAAAAGTATGCGCGTGAAGCGGGAGCCAAGCTCGCGATAGCACAGGCAGATTACGATAAAATGCAGGCCCTAATCAGCCAGACGGAGTTCAAAGCTGTTGCAGATGCTCAGATTGTAGAGGTGAAGGCCAAAAAAGGCGACCGCCTTGGAGTCCGAAGCCGAGTTGCATTGTTGGTCGATCTCGCTAAATTAGAGATATCGGCGCTTGTAAAGCCCAATATGCTCAAAAAGGGCACCGAGGTCCAGATACAGATGCAGGTGCAGCTGAAGGTCGGTGTCGACAAGGCTTCCTGCAAGGCCATTGTTGTCGCGGAGCCGGAGCGATATATCGACAATGATAACGACGAACGCAACGACAAACAGACCGTGCGCTTAGCCCTGATAGATTGTGCGACGCGAGCCGCCGCCGAAAAGTTTATAACGAAAGCACAACAGGGATCCGACGATATCCAGGTTTCGCTTAAAATCAAACAATGATGTTAGTGAAGAAAGCATGACGAGTGAAAAATTCACCCTCGGCAAACAGGAGCGCGTGCGAAGCAAAGTCGATATCGACAAAATCTTCGCCCACGGCAAAAGCGCCTCAGACGGTGTATTGACCGTTATAGTTGTGCCCAACGGCTTGCCGCATAGCAGGGTGTGTGTGGGGGCGTCGAAAAAGTGGGGCCATGCCCCGCGCCGCAACCGCCTCAAACGAATCATGCGCACGGTTTTTCGGCTTTCCAAGCACGATCTGCCAAGCGCGCTGGATTATATGATGATGCCGCGCATTGGCGTCGAAACGATGACGCTGGAGGCGGCGCAAAAAAGTTTGATAACGCTCGCACGGAGGGCTGCGCAACGTGTCAATTCCAGCAAAAGCGATCATTAGCCTGATACAAATTTACCGGCGGACTCTCTCGCCGATGCTGGGCGCGCATTGCAGGTTTCGCCCGACGTGTTCGGAATATTGTATCGAGGCGATGCGCACATACGGCCTGTTAAGGGGTAGCGCAAAAGGCGTGTGGCGGATATTGCGGTGCAATCCTTTCGGCGGCAGCGGCTACGATCCGGTTGTCCGCGAATCTAAATCCGAACCTGCCGACGATTGATTTATGCAATTGTGTATGTAATTTCCCTGGCCTGACAACTAATTGTTCTATTGATGATTTGTGCCGTTAGTCGTCATTTTCATCATCATCATCTTCGTCTTCGTTGTCGTCATCGTCATCGTTGCAATTTTCGTCATCATCATCGTCATCGTCATGTTTTTCGTCGTTGTCCTTGTCCTCATCATCTTGATCTTCTTCGTCTTGATCGTCGTCGTCTTTATCGTGACCGCTGGAGAATATGGGGATGTTGATGTCGATCAGCGGCCTGCGAAAACAGCCGCAGAAAAATGAACCGACCATAACGACTATCAGTAACAACGCTATCAATTTGCATGCTTTCATATCTTGCCTCCAGGAATATCTTGCGCTAAGTTTCAAATAGTCTATCCGAGATTTCCGTCCAGTCAACCTCAGTCATTATGCAACCGTCCTTCGTCAGCAGCACTCCGATCATCGGTATATTTCTACGGTTGACCTCGTACATTATTCGAAAAAGATCTGTGGGGCACGCCACGCCCAGCACTGCGCTGGGTTTTTGCTCGCGCAGGATTCGCCGGGCAAACTGTGATCCCATTGCGATATAGCACGCCACATTTTTTTCGCGGCATTGCTTCTCGATTTGCGCGACCCCGCACTTATTGCAAAGCACACACCGTATCCCATCTGAGAAGCTCGCCTTTGCCGGGCAGTCCAGATGCCGCAGGCAATGCGGCAGCAACAGCATGCGTTCTTGCTGCGCGGACATACGGAACGCATCCGCCGCACACAAATTCAGCAGTTCAATCCCCGCCAGTTCTATCCTGCGTGGCGTGCGGCCAACCCGCTTGAATGCTGCACGCGCGGGCTGGTACAGCAGGCTAATAAGCAAGATAGTTAAGCGCGCTGAAAAGATTTTTTTCCTCCAGCGCTGCACGTTTAGAAACATTACCCCAGCCGCAATTGCAAGCCCCACAAGCCCAAAAGCGCAAATGACGATTATGCCGATTGTTTCCAAAACGCTGCTCACGATTGCGCCTCCACACTTCCGAGCAGCAGTTTTTTACGCACTGCTTCAAGAGGCACGTCGGTGTTGACACAGCCGAAGCGCGTCAGTGACACGCCCTGCGCGGGTATGCCGCTGTGAAAGGCCGATTGCAGACCTTCGAACAGATCCGGCGGGCACGCCACGCCCAATACCGCTTTGGGGCGATGCTGTTTGAGCAGGCGCAGAGCGAAACTCCCGCCCGGGCTGATGCAAACTCTTACGTCGGGCGCGATTTTGCGGATTTCGGTGATGATGCACAGGCCGCAGTCCTTGCATTCAAAACCCTCCTGCGACGAGACACGCGCGGGGCAGTTTTCATTGCGAAGACATTGTGGCACGAACACCATGCGCTTGCTAAGTGGAACTTCTGCAAAGCGTTTCTTGCTGATCATGTTGTAGAGGCGCACTCCCAACCTCTCGGCAGCGTATTCTCCGCCGCCGAACAGTGGCAGGGTTTGTTTGAGGGGGCCGAAGAAAATCTCAAGCAACAACAGCATCGTGCGCGGCATTACTATTCGTTGTCTTTTGCCCGCCGCCAGTGCTAGGAATAGGACGAACAGGAAAATCACGCCTGTGATACCGATCGCTATCAGCGCGATCAGCCCCGCCCAGCCGAAGAAAGACATCATCAGCGTTATTTCGATATTCGTGTGCATTGAAACGATTATAACCTCTTGTTGCCTGTGGTGCAATCCATAGCACCATTGCCCGTAAAACTTGCATCGGGCCGCGCACTCGGTTATTATCGGCGCGTGTTTGCATGTTCGGGCCTGGAATTTTTTGTCGGAGACCATGTTTTTGTGCGTAAAATTCATGAATAATTTTCTGTGCGAACTGCCATCCCTCAACGAGGCGTTGCATTGGTTTTTCAACGAGAAAAAAAATCTCTCGTTCGAATCATTCCGGCGTGCGATATCAGAAAATCCATCTTATTTGGTTTTGTATTGTTTTGCTCTGTTGGCGGTTGTGGGCATCACGCTGCTTGCGCTTCGCCTTATCCTGCCGCGCGGCAAAATGGCCGGAAATCGCCCGTGGGGCGCGGGAGAAGGTTTTTTAGGATCGCTGACAATGTTCGGGCTTGTGTATTTGGTTGTCCCGACGGTTCTGCTGATGTCCTTGTCGCTTGTTTTGTATTTTTGTGGCGAGGAGATGACCTCGTCGCATATTTCTGCCGTAGTAATGCTGCTTTCCGTTACTTGTGGCTTTGTGCTGTTGCTGTTTTTTTATTCCCGAAGGTATCCGCAAAAAGGTGACAGCGGGATAAGGGGGCTTGGGTTTTGCGCACACGGCATCATCCCCAATCTTGTGCGCGGATTTGTGTTGGCGCTCCTCGCTATGCCCCTGATGGTTTTTGTTATTACGACAAGCATGATAGTTTTTCCGTTTTTTGGCATTGAACCACAGACGCAAAAAGTGGTTACTGAGATCGAACAAGAAACCAATGCGATTTATCTGGCACTGGCTTGTTTTACCGCAATAGTGGGTGCGGCTGTTTGGGAGGAGACGCTGTTTCGCGGTCTTTTCCTGCAAGGCCTCAAACGCGATTTCGGCAGATTTGTCGCTGTCGTGCTGTCCGCTGGCGTTTTTGCCGCGATACACGGTTCGATTACGGTTATGCCTGCCATATTTGTTATGGGGCTTATCCTGGCTTATATTTATGAAAAGACCGATTCGCTATGGGCCTCTATCGGGTTTCACGCGACTTTTAACGCCTTTCAGATCGCGCTGTTGCTGTTGGGAAGGGGGCATTAGATGAAAGATAAACAACCTGGTGGCAAAATTGACATTTTCGGAACGATCACGGGTTTGCCCAGGTATTTTTTTCTTATTAGTCAAATTAGTAACGTGGGATATGTGGCCGTGGACGTAACGGAAGCCAGGAGAAAATTAATGAGATTAAAACAATTAATTTTGCTTGCCACATCGAATATAAAGATATAGCATAGATGGGATTTGACGAATAAAAACTCTTTCCTTTGGGGGGTTGTAATGAGAATTATTATCATGTCCGCGTTGGCGCTGGCCTTGTCTATTGTAACTTTGTCCGGTTGCGGTGTGACCGATTGGACCGCACGGAGCTACAACGATATCGGTGGCGTTCTTGCAGAGCAAGACCCCGACAAGAAAACAATAACGCACCACACCGAAGTTGTCTACCGCAATCCTTACAACGCCTGCGCTTTTTTCGAGCGCGGCCAAGTCTTGTATCGCAAGGGCCTGTACCTCAAAGCGATAGCCGACTTTGAGTCAGCTATCAACGCAGACCCACGGTTCGCAGCGGCGTATCACATGCGGGCCGAATCGTACATGCAGCGCAATGCCTACGATTTCGCTTTGCAGGACTACACCACTGTCCTAAAGATCAGGCCCAAATCCTGGGAGTCGCTCTACGGTCGTGGCAACATCTACATGTACAAAAATCAGCCCGCCAAAGCCATCGCCGATTACGACGCAGCTATCAAAATACAACCAAAATTCGCGCCAACCTACTACCGGCGCGCCAGAGCCGAAATTCTTCTCGGCCAGTTTGACGCCGCGATTGTCGACGCCCAAACAGCCATCGATCTCGACAAGAGCAGCGCGCTTGCTTACAACGTCTGCGGTAATGCATACGCTGGCAAAGGCAATCACAACGCCGCGGAATACTGCTTTAGCAGAGCGTTGCTGCTTGATCCGGAATACGCCGATGCCTGCTATAACCGCGCTCGCAGCAAATTTGGCTACAAAGACTTGGGCGGGGCATTCGACGATTACCAAAAAGCCCTCGACATTGATTCCGATTTCGTCATGGCCTATATCGGTTTGGCCGAATTGCACGAATCGGCGCAGGCCTTCGACGAAGCCAAAGAGTGCTACAACAAGTTCATCGACGAAGCCTGTCCCGTAAAATACGGTGTCGAGATACAACAATGCCGCGCAAAACTTCTTGAATTACGCTAACACTTTTTGGGAGGGATGCGAGATGAACAGGACGATAGCAATCTGCGCATTGTTGATTGCGATGGGCGTGGTGGTTTTTGGTTGTGGCACAAATCCGCAATATTCCGCCAAACTCAACATCCCGGAGCAGCAATCCACCGGCGATGGCCTCTTCTACATTGACGAAGGCGAAAGTGCCGATACGCACCACGGTTTTGCCAAAGCTTACTACCAACGCGGCCTCGAATACGCCCGCAAGAGTGACCACTATCATGCCATAATCGAATTTGAACACGCCCTGAGTGTCGATTCCGAATACGCCGATGCATGGTATGCCAAAGCGATTTCATGTGAGGCCGTCGGCGAGACTGCCTTTGCGCTCAAGGCATATAACGCCTTTATAAAATTTGCTGCGCCAGATGACAAACGCCTCGAAACAGCAAAAGCCAAAATCGCTCAACTGGAAAAGAAGCAAAAATAATCGCTGATGTGTGGTTATAATTTGCAGGGGAATAGCCGGTTGATCAGATGCGTTGCGTGATTTTGCATTGGTTTAGAGCATGTTGACGGGATCTACGTCGACGATCACATGTGCGCCTTTTGAATTGGAAAGATGCGGTCGGATTTCGGCCAGCATCTTTTTTACGTCGCCGCTCGTTGGTGCCATTGCGAGAATGTGATGCCGCGTTTTATTCCCGATAACCGCAATCGGCGCGGGGGCTGGCCCGACAACCCTCAACTTCATCTTGTGTGCCGCTTCCCTTAATGCCGAAGAAATCGTGTTGCACTTCTCGCGCACGTTTCCGGTTTGAGTCCCCTCAATTATAAATCTGGTCAGTCTGCTGAACGGCGGATAACCCAACTGTTGCCGCATCTGCAATTCCTCTTGTGCGAAGGCCTCGTAATTGTGCTGTGACGCGTAACGGATACTAAAGTGCTCCGGTCTGAGCGTCTGCACCAGCACTCGCCCGCCGCGCTCGCTTCGACCAGTCCGGCCCGCGACCTGCGAGACCAACTGAAACGCGCGTTCCGCCGAACGGAAATCAGGGACAAACAGCGGCGTATCTGCCAGAATGATTCCTACCAGCGTAACTCGCGGGAAGTGCAGGCCCTTGGCGATCATCTGCGTGCCCAGCAAAATATCCGCATCGCCCGACGCCACCATTTGAAACGCATCCTCGTGGCTGTTGCGCCCGGTCATCGTGTCGCTGTCCATTCGCAGCAGTCGCGCTTTTGGAAACATTTTTTCTATCTCGGCGTCGACCTTCTCGGTGCCCACACCGAAATACCGCAATTTTCCGCCGCACGCCGGACAGGTTTGCGGTACTTCATAATCAGTGTTGCAGTAATGGCAGACTGTGCGATTGCGTCTTTTGTGGAAAGTCAGCGATACATCGCAGCGCTTGCATTTTAGCACCATGCCACATGCTGGGCAGTCGATGTGCGTGGAAAATCCGCGCCGGTTAAG
>CAYSUZ010000069.1:0-6815 GCA_964434335.1 uncultured Planctomycetota bacterium
ATGGAGCGCGGATTTTGAATACGCCTGCGAGCAGCTGGGTATTGCGACTGATGCCGTAGCTTCGTGCGAATTGCCGCGCGAATTGTGGGATCGCGCGTCGCGTCCGGTCTGGGCCGAAGTAGCCGAACTCGCTGTGTTGCAGGATCACAAGGACGAACTGCACGCAGATCGCCGCAAACTTATCCTCCAATACCGCCTGCCCGCTGGCGCTTACGCCACTATTGTTCTCAAACGCCTGCAGCACGCCATAAAAGCATCCTGATCTTATCTTTTTCATGTTTGTGCTTAATGTTGATCATATTATCAGTCCTTAAGTTTCGAGATAAAGTTTATTGGGCCTTTAGATGATTGATTGCTTATATGGAATATTAATGTGGTTTTAGTTTGACAGTGTAAATATTATATCATAATATATAGTTGGTCATGATGGGAATGGAGGAGATGGACTACTTTTAGAGGACGTGGAGCTTGAGGGGCGAGAACAATAGAGGATATAAGCGGCTTGGTAGGTCGTTGAATAAGACACGCGATAACCAAACGGATCGCGCCGTTAGGCGTGGTTCGTTTTTTTGTTGCTCTGCAATAGGAACTATTGGTCGCATAATGCGTCTAAACAGTATGGATCGCAGAAGGTGACTGAGAAGTTTTCCATTTTTTGGAGGAGGAAACAATGAGAAGCACACACATCTTACTAGCAATTCTGATAGCGTTGCTGCTCGCAGGCATAGCCTGCGGCGAATCCACCAGTGCTGAAAACAGTACGCCACCCTGCGAGGATATCGAAATCGATGATGCAAGTGCTGGGCAACCTGATTTGAGCAGCGAGATTACTCCTTTTGATGAGGCGAAGTGCTTGGCCTCGGCGAAGAAGTGGGTTAAAAAGGCTGAAAAGGTATTGGAAAGTGTTTTGCAAGGTGAAAACAGCGACTCCGTCAAGATCGCATACATGCGGTATATGGCCGAGATATGCGCGAGGACTGGTGACGAGGTAAAGGCAATAAGTAGTTTTGAAGCGATCGCAAAATTAATCCCAGATGATCTGACCATTCGGGAAAAAAGGCAGCAATTGGCTTGGCTGGCCCGTTCTGAGGCCAATGCGGGTTTGTTCGCTAATGCTCGGCAAACAGCGGCGAAATTGGGCGAAAAGGGTTATGACTTCGGAGCCTACAGTTCTATTGTGCAAGCAGCGATTGACAAAAAGAATTTCGTAGAAGCCAAGCGTACCGCGAGTGAGCCAGGCCGAAACGATTTTTATTTTCGTATAGCCCAGGCTGAAGCGAACTTAGGTTTTTATGAGGAGGCCAAAAAGACTCTCTCTTTGTGGAACGATTCGGAAAAAACTGTGGCGGGGTTGCTGCTGAAGGCAAAATGCGAGATAAAAATCGGAAAAAGAGAGGCGGGCAAGCAGACATATGAGCGGGTCAAGGCTATTTTGCACAAGACCGTACAAAGCGAGCGGCACCGATCGTATTACTTAAAAATAGTCAAGGTCGAGGTCGAGGCGGGGATGATCAAGGAGGCGTTAGAGACACTCAATGAAATCGGAGATGATTTTTCAGTATGTGCTATATTCGTTAGGATGGCTGAATTAAGTTATGAAGATGGCAATCGGAAGCAAGCGGTTGAGTTGCTCAAACGCGCAAAAGAGGATGCCCTAAAAAACAAATCTGCTTATGGAAAAATAAATGGGCTTTATTTGGTTGCGGCAGCCGAATCCAAGATAATCGGGGCAGAGGTCGCGGAAGCTACCCGTCAAGAAGCCCATCGAATATACAAAGATAAAGATGCAAATAAGACAGCCCCGCCCCGGGTGGGGGAAAGACACCCTAGGAAGTGCCTGGGCGTCTTTCAGGCAAAGGTGTATGTGCTTGGGGAAGAGGCGGCCATAGCAGAAATCGGGGATAATTATTTCTATCGAGCGTATGTGGCTGAAAATTTCTATGCCGCTAAAGGGGATTTCGAAAAGGCACATATGATTTTGCGGGGTATCCGAAAAACGAAGACTATGATGCATTGTGCGCCATATAAGTATTTTCTACAAGGGATAGCGGTCAAAGAGCTTGAGGCTGGTATCGTGAAATATATACCGGAAATAGTTGATGGATTGGAAAGCATATCGCGCGCTGAATCTAAAACATTTCCTATAATTGCGAAGTACCTGGCACGTGCTGGATATGAAAAAGAGTTAGATGACAAGTACAAATCCTTAAAAAAAGAGTCTTCAACCGAACGCTTCTGTTTTTGTACTTATGCTGTGCATGGCTTACTTAAGCGGATCGAAGACAGAAAGTCCGCGAAGTGAAGATAAGAAGGGAGACGCGTAAATCGGAAAGAAAAAAATCGGGGAATCCTATCATGTCCGTATTCTAGTGGTTGCGTTTGTGTTAGAAAAGTTTGTTTGATTCTAATCCAGAATTGTGGCGGTCTTTGCATATCATATCGCAACGGAGACAGCCTCTATATCTATGAGGGCATGGAAGGCATGGCTGGAATCATCCGCAAAAAGATGAACAAGTAAGCATACGCAACACGCATACAATCAACAAAGGGCTTGCGGTTTTGCCGCAGGCCCTTTTTGTATGCAGGCCGAGTCGCTGTGTATTGTGCGAAGCCCGGATGCGACCTTCGAATCCGCTTGCGTTGGTCGCTTTTCCTTTCATTTCTTGATTTTTTGGCTTGTTGTTCTATAATTAAATATCCCTAGACCTAGAAACGCGAAAGGGGGGATATGGAACATAAGTCAAACTACACCCGACAAGAGGCGATCGCCTTTGTAGGCAATCACCTGCCGCGTCAATGCGGCATCGCCACTTTCACCACCGATCTTGCCAATGCAGTTAGCCGTCACGTCAGAGACAGATTTCGTACTTTTGTCGTCGCTATGAATGACCGGCCCGAGGGCTACGATTATTCAAATCAGGTTCGTTTCCAGATTGATAAAGAAGATCTGGGCGATTACATCAAGGCCGCGGAATACCTTAACTCGAACCGGGTGAATGTGGTTTGCCTGCAACACGAGTTCGGTATATTTGGCGGAGATGATGGCCGGAACCTGTTGCTGATGCTGCGCGATATGAGGCCGCCGCTCGTTACCACTTTGCATACAATTCTCGAAAATCCCACCAAAGGCCAGCGCAAAGTGTTTGAAGAAATCATCGAGCGGTCCAGCAGGTTGATCGTGATGAGCCGAAAGGGTGAGGCGTTTCTGAAATCGGTTTACGGCGTGCCTGATGACAAAATCGCCTTTATCCATCACGGAGTACCGGAGATCGAGTTTGGCAGCGGCGAACATTACAAGGCCAATATGGGGCTGCGCGGCAGGCGAATGATTCTTACGTTTGGATTGCTGAGTCCGAACAAGGGCATCGAGTACATGATTAAGGCCTTGCCGCCGTTAGTAGAGAAGCACCCCGATGTTGTTTTCGTTTTACTGGGCGCGACGCATCCGCATGTCAAAAAAACCAGCGGCGACGAATATCGCCATAGTTTGCAGCGCCTGGCGCGCTCGCTGGGTGTCGAGAAGCACGTCATATTTCAGGATCGCTTTGTCAATCTCTCCGAGCTGTGCGATTTCCTCGCGGCTGCGGATATCTATGTAACTCCTTACCTCAATCGTGAACAGATTACCAGCGGCACGCTGGCGTACGCGCTGGGCGCGGGCTGTGGGATTGTCAGCACACCGTATTGGTACGCCGAGGAATTGCTCGCCGAGGGACGCGGCACTATTGTGCCATTCCGCGACAGCGGGGCGTTGACCGATGCCGTCATGCTGTGGCTTGACGATATGGGCGAGCTTGAGCGAGTCAGAAGCAATGCGTATGACTATACCCGACAGATGTTGTGGAAGTCTGTTGCGCGGCAATACGTTGAGATTTTCGAAAAGGTTGCTATTCACGAACCGGTGACGGCAAAGCCGCGAGTGCTCAAACGTCTCGCAACTGCCAGCAAAATTCCTCGCCCCAAACTTGACCATATTGTTCGCCTGACCGACGATACGGGTATTATACAACACGCTAAATTTAACGTACCCGACCCGCTGCATGGTTATTCCGTGGATGACGCGGCCCGTGGAGTGCTGGTGATGACGAAATACAACTGGCTCTACGATTCCGAACTTGCGGTTCGCCTGCTGTCGAGATACCTGACCTTTATGCGCTACTCCCAGATTGATGACGGCATGTTTCACAACTTCGTTGCATATGATCGAAGTTTTGTCGATGTGATCGGTAGCGCCGACACGCTGGGGCGCTCGCTGTGGGGACTGGGTTACGCGGTGGCGTATGCCCCCGATGGCTATTGGCAGATGGCCAAAGAGATGTTCGATCTCGCGGTAAAGAACCTGAGCACGCAATCCGTACGCGGCTCGGCCTATGCTGTTCTTGGGTTGTATTTTTATACTCGGAAATATCCCGACGCGAAAATAATGACCGAGTGGATGAAGAAGCTCGCCGAAGGGCTGGCCGCACAATATCGTTCTGTTGCCAGCGAGGGATGGAGCTGGTTCGAGGAAGAAATATCCTATGACAACGCGCTGCCATCGCATGCGATGTTTCGGGCGTACAGCGCACTCGGCGTGAGAGAATATCTTGCGATTGCTAAGGAGTCGCTTGATTTTCTCATCGGCATCTGTCGTCAGGACAAGGCTTATTCGCTGATTGGCAGCAAAGGCTGGTATGTGCGCGGTGGCAAACGTGCGCAATTCGACCAGCAGCCAATCGATGCGTGTTCGCTGGTGGAAGCGACCTGGACGGCAAGCCGCACGACCGGTGAGGTTGCATATTTAGAAGAGATGATGCTTGCTTACGAGTGGTTCTTTGGCTCCAACGATATGGAAATGCCTGTTTACGATTTTCATTCCGGCGGATGCGCCGACGGTTTGACCGCCGAGGGGACCAACAAAAATCGCGGGGCGGAAAGTACGATATGCTATTTGCTCGCAACGCTGGATATGATCGAGATGTCTTCCGATAATACTAAGGGGCTCGATACGAGACGGATATCGAAGGAAACCCCCGACGATGCGGAATTATCCGCTATTTAGGAGAAGACATGAGTTCATATCTCAAACCTATTGTCATTGTTTCATCGTGGCCGCCGCGCAAATGCGGTATCGCAACCTTTGCCGAGGAAGCGCACGAATTTATCAAGAAGCATCAACCTGAGCGGCCGACTTTTATTATCTCGCACACCGACGGCAGCGGCGATAACGTTTTTCCGATCATCGACATGGCACGGCAAGACTGGTACCAGCCCGTGGTCGAAAAGATAAGAGAGCTGGATCCCTACGCCGTCCACATGGAACATGAGTACGGGCTTTATAATTACATTAACGCAAAAGGCGACGGCGACAATAACGATGGATTTCTTAAACTGCTGGAAGCTATTCAGGATGTGCCGACAATTGTGGAGCCGCATACCGTGCACGGTCGTATGCGCGAGAGCGAGGAGCGATTCATCAGGCGGCTGGTGAAATTGTGCAATGTTCTTCTATTCAAATGCCACTACCAGAAGTGGCGTCTGGAGTGGACTTCCAAAAGCAGCGGCTGGGAGTTGCCGAAAAACATAATGATTATCCCGCATGGCGCACGGGCGGACAGGCGATATGCCATCGACGAAGTTCCCGCGCTAAAGACGGAACTGGGGCTGGATAGTTTGCAGGATAAGCACGTTGTCGGGCTGGTTGGCTGGATACAAAGCAACAAACGCTGGGACATACTCACGTCGATGTGGGAGGAAGTGCACAACACGATCAAGAGCGTAACCGGCGAAAACTGGGAGTTGCTCGCTGCCGGGCAGATGCGCGATCCAAACGACAAACACGAATACGAGAAGTATGTTGAAGAGGTTGGCCTGCTGCAAGAAGGCGGGTTGGCGCACTTTTACGAGTTTGAACCGCGCGGAGAGACATATTATAAGGTGATGGCGATATGCGATTTTATCGTGCTGCCATCGCTCGACGAAACCCAATCGGGTACACTGGCGCGCGTGATCGCGCTCAACAAACCCTACGTTACGACTGCGCCTATGGAGGGGTTGACCGCGCAAACACTGGAATGTGGCGGCGGGTTGCTGTTCACCACTAAAGCAATGCTGCGAGATCGTGTGATAAGACTGGCGAGTGACGAGGGCCTGCGCTGGACTCTGGGCCACAAACTCTATAAATACCTGACCGAAGTTGTAAGTTGGGATATCGTCGCCCGGCAATATTACGAGGCCTATGAACTGGCCAACGCCGAAGTGCATGATGGCAAAAAAGTTGAGTTTCCGGACGAGTTTTAGTGCGACGGCCGTAAGTTTGACCGGAGAGAAAGGCATGAGTGATCTGACAAATTTGGAATATTATGTGTTAAGTGTTGCGCCAAAAAAAGGCAGAATTTCATTTCGCGCGTTACTTGCCTCTATACGCAGGGCTGAGGTACTTTCCCCTGCGAAGATCAGGTTTGAGCAGCCTCCCGAACCAGAACCCATCTCATTGACCAAGTCCGATTTTTGCGAACTTGTCTTTACGCTGGCCTCGGGGGGATTGTTGAAGGTCTTGCGCAAAGTATCGACCTCTGTCGAAATGCCGGGAAATTGGCAACCTGAAGTGGCCTCGTATCTAGAACCTCGATATGAGCAGACGACCGATTTTGACGAAGGAAGCATCGGCGATTTCCATTTTTGTCGCAGCGATGTTGCGAGTAGCCTGGTCGCCGATCCAATAAACAAGCATATCTTCGGGGTCGTTAAGATTTCCAACCATATGCGACCGCTGAAAATAAACGTGAACAATAAAAATCGGCAAAACATACGGCGCAAGTCGCTTTTTATTGTTC
>CAYSUZ010000070.1:0-6813 GCA_964434335.1 uncultured Planctomycetota bacterium
ACCGTTGCGGCCCAGCGTATAGACGGGGTCGTGAGTTAGCAGGATTAAAAACGACTTGCCTGGATCAGCCTGCACCTCTGCCAGCAGCTCCATCTGCATACGCAGAGCTTCGTCGTAGTCAATGCGGCCCGCGTGGATGATCTTGCATGTTTGCTTAGGCTTGGGCAAAGAACCGGCTCCAAAAAAAACAGGACCGCCCGTGACGAGCGGCCCCGTGGTGATTTTTACTTTTTAGCGCGTCTCGCTTTCGCGGCCAATTTGCGCTCAAGCCCCTGTGCTGCAATCGAGGCCGGTGCCCAGATGTCGGCGCAGGGCGGAGCGTAACAAAAATCCGCCATCGCGATTTGGGAGATAGTCATGCCGTTCTGTATCGCCAGCGAAAGTGTGTTGATCGTCTCGGGGACGGTCTCTTCCGAGAGTGCTTGTGCGCCGACGAGCTTGCCGGTGGTTATATCTGCCAGCAACTTTATGTGCACGTCCTTGCCTCCGGGGAAATAGTGCGGCAGAGTCGTGTGTGTTACCTTGAGTGCCGCGATCTTTAGCCCGTTGGCTTCGGCGATGTCGGAAGTTAGTCCCACGCTGCCTATCTGCAATCCGAAAAACTTTATCACAGCTGCGTTGTAGAACGGCGCGACCTGTGCTTCCACGCCGACCATATTCTGGCCTGCGACCACACCCTGACGCGTTGCTACCGTGCCCAGTAGGCTGACGAACGGGAATCCCATAAGGCCGAAGCGGTCTTCTGCGCAGTCGCCCGCCGTGTATATATCATTATTGCTTGTCTTCATCGATTTATCTACGACGACTCCGCCGGTAGTGCCGGTTTCGAGGCCGATAGCTTTGGCCAGCGTTACCTCCGAACGCACTCCGGTGCTGTTGACCAGCACGTCGCACGGAATTTCGCGGTCGCCAACAACTACAGCCTTAACAGCGCCGTTGCTGACAACGCGCGAGATCGTCTCGCCCATGATCAGATCAACACCGCTGTCTATCATGTGCTGTTCCACGATAGCGCTCATGTCCGCATCAATCATCGTGCGCATCATTCTTGAACGCACTATCATAGTCGTCTTAAGGCCGCGTTTCACAAACGCCTCGGCGACTTCTCCGGCGATGAAACTTGCTCCGTTCACGACGCCGGTTTTGGATTTGAGCGCCGCCGCGCGGATCTTTTCGCCATCGGTGATGTCGCGCAGAATGAAGACGTTTTCTGCTTCGTCGCCCTCGGTTTTGGGCTGCCAAGCGTAGCCACCGGTGGTTAGTGCCAGCTTGTCGTATTCGACGCTCTGTTCGGCATCGCCTACTTTGTAGACAACTTTTTTGTCATCCGAGTCGATCACGCTTACTTCGGCGTTGTTGACGAGGTTGATCTTTTGCTGTTGAAAAAAATTGTGCGAGAAAACCGTGATGTCCTCGAATTCCTTGATCTTGCCTTCGATGACAAACGGCAGCGCGCATTTTGAGAAGGTTGGAAAACTGTTGCGTTCCAAAATCGTTATCTCGGCCTTGCGGTCGGCCTTTCTCGCGGCCAGCGCGACCGAAGCTCCTGCCGTGCCGTTGCCTACGATTACTATCTTTTTGCTCATGAGATTATTCCTCTGCTTTCCAGCGGATGTAAGGCTCCTTGACCGCTTTGACTTCGTCAAGCCGTTTTACCGGCGTTGTCTGCGGTGCGGAGGTAACTTTCTCTGGGCATTCTTTGGCTTCTTTGGCGATCTGGAGCATCGCGTCGACGAACGAATCCAGCGTTTCCTTGCTTTCGTTTTCGGTCGGCTCACACATGATTGCCTCGGAGACGATCAGCGGGAAATAGACGGTCGGCGGATGGAAGCCCAAATCGAGAAGCCGCTTGGCGATGTCCTTCGTGGTCACGCCATCTTTTTTCTGCCAGTTGCCCGAAAGCACGAACTCGTGCATGCAAATTTGGTCGTACGGCAGGAAATAATCTTTTTTCAGCCGCGTGGACAGATAGTTTGCGTTGAGCACTGCGTTTTCCGCGACGCGTCTGACTCCCTTGGGGCCGAGCGTGCGCAGGTAAGCGTAGGCGCGGATGCACACGCCGATATTGCCGTAGAAAGATTTCACACGGCCGATGCTGTGTGCCATGTTGTAGTTCAGGAAATAGCGATCTCCGTCCTTGCCGAAAATCGGCGTCGGTAGGAAGTCGGCGAGTTCTTTCGATACACCAATCGGGCCGCTGCCTGGACCACCGCCGCCATGCGGGGTGGAGAAGGTTTTGTGCAGATTGAAGTGCATAACGTCGGCGCCGAAATCGTGCGGCCGCGTGATGCCCATGATTGCGTTAAGGTTTGCGCCGTCGATGTAGAGCAACGCGCCATTGTCGTGCAGTATCTTTGCAATCTCGACAACCTGCGTATCGAATATGCCCAGCGTGTTGGGGTTGGTCAGCATCAAAATTGCGGTTGTGTCATCGACCTTTTTGCGGAGGTCTTCCAAATCTACCAGACCCTTTTCGTTGGACTTGACCTCTACCGTCTTGAATCCTGCGGAGATACTGGAAGCCGGATTGGTGCCGTGGGCCGAGTCGGGAATCAACACCGTCGTGCGGCCTGGGCGGTTCTTGTCGAGAAATGCCTTGACGACCATCAGGGCTGTCCACTCGCCGTGCGCGCCTGCGGCGGGCATCAGCGTAACTTCATGCATGCCGGATATCTCTTTGAGGTCTTCCTGCAGCTCGTACATCATTTGCATCATACCCTGCGTATCCTGCTCATCCTGATATGGATGAAGGTCGGTCAGGCGCGGGTGCGCTGCGGCGACTTCATTGACACGTGGGTTGTGCTTCATCGTGCAGGAACCAAGCGGATAGAACAGCGTATCCACGCCGATATTTCGGCGTGAAAGGTTCGTGAAGTGTCTTAGTACATCGAGTTCGCCGACTTCTGGCAGGTTTGCCTTTTTCTTGCGCAGCATTCCTTCCGGCAGATATGTGTCGGCGGATTTTGTTGGAACGTCCGGAGCGGGCAGTGTCTGTCCGCATCTTCCGGCGCGTGAGTGTTCAAAGATCAGTTTCGTGCTCATGATGTTCTCCGTTTATTTGCCGATCGATTTCAACTGCTCGGCGAGCATGTCGATCTGTTCTTTCGTGTTTTTCTCGGTGACCGCCACCAGAAGGGTGTTCTTTTCGCCCTCGAAGAATCTGCCGCAGTCGAAACCGGGCAGGATATTCTTTGCCTTGAGTTCGGCGACGATTTTGGAAGCCGGAACCGGACACTCGACGGCGAATTCGTTGAAGAACGGCCTGTCGAATTTAAGCGAATAACCGTCGATTGCTGCGATGGCTTCGGCGGCGTAGTGTGCTTTTTGCAGACAGAGGTCTGCCAAACGCGGCAGCCCGCTTTTGCCCATCAGCGAGAGATACACCGTGGCGCGCAGGGCGCAAAGAGCCTGGTTGGTGCAAATATTTGAAGTCGCTTTTTCGCGGCGAATGTGCTGTTCGCGTGTCTGATACGTCAACACGAATCCGCGGTCGCCGTCGGCATCTACCGTTGCCCCTGCGATGCGGCCCGGCATTTTGCGCACGAACGATTCCTTGGCTGCCATGAAGCCCAGATACGGCCCGCCGTAGCACATCGGCAGTCCCAGAGGTTGGCCTTCGCCACAGGCGATATCGGCGTCGTATTCGCCCGGAGCCTTGAGCAGGCCCAGCGAAATCGGATTGACCGAAGCGATGAGGTAGGCTCCGGCTTCGTGCGTCGCTGCTGAGAACTTGTCGCCATCCTCTACACATCCGAAGAAGTTGGGCGACTGGAACGCGAAGCAGATAACGTCGTCGGAGAGGGCGGCTTTGAGAGCCGATTCCGAAGTCGCGCCGTTCTCGAGCGGGATGCGTTTGATTTCGATGTCGAAATTGGCAAAATAAGTGTCAATCGTTTGCAGTGTTTCGGGGTGCAGGCCTTCGGAAATGAGCACGACTTTGCGTTTTTTTGCGTAGCTTTTCGCCAGGAATATCGCTTCGCACACCGCCGTAGCGCCGTCGTAGAGCGAGGCCTGACTAATGTCCATCCCGCAGAGTTCGGCGATCAGCGATTGGAATTCGAAGATTACCTGCAACACACCCTGGCTCGATTCGGCCTGGTAGGGCGTGTAGGCGGTGAGGAATTCTCCGCGCGACGATATGGTGTCAATCGTCGAGGGGATGAAGTGGTTGTACGCGCCCGCGCCGAGGAAAGAGACGTATTCGCCTGCGCCTTTGTTGGCGGTTGCCAGTTTTTCGATTTCGGCCAGCAATTCCATTTCGGAAATCGGTGGTCGCATTTTCAGTTCGCCCTTTACCTTGACCTCGTCGGGTATTGCTGCGAAGAGTTCATCAATCGACTTGACGCCTATCGTCTTGAGCATCTCGTCGGTCTCGCGTTTTGTGTTCTGGATATACGGCATATTTAACCTCCAATCCGCATCGCGCCGTGTCATGTAATAAGAGCGTGCGGCAACGGTCGAAAAAAACTAAAATCTGTGTCCAAGCGGCGATTTGTACGAAACACGCGACCCTCTTAAAATAAGAGGGACGCGGTCTCGGCTGCCGTCTTCATATCGATTGCATTAACAATGCGGTTATTGCCGCATCGGTCAGTGAGCGTCTTCTTCGGCTGCGGCGTATTTGGTGTACTCTTCGACGTCCATTAGGTTGTCGAGTTCAGCGGGGTTCGACATCTTGATCTTCGCGATCCAGCCTTCGTTGTAGCAATCCTTGGAAATCTTTTCGATCTCGCCGTCCAGCGATTCGTTGACTTCCGCGATCTCGCCGGAAACTATTGCGTATACGTCGGCGACGGCCTTGACCGATTCGATTTCGGCGTAGCTTTCGCTTTGGGTGACTTCGTCACCCGTGTCGGGTAGGTCGATAAAGACCAGGTCGCTGAGATGTTTTACCGCGAACATGGACAGACCCATTGTTACGATATCACCTTCGACGCGCGCCCACTCGTGGGACTTGGAATACTTGAGATCCTTTGGCCACATAATCTTGCACCTCTGAGTAATAGTGTTTTTTGCTTAGTTACGTTCTGATACGGTTAGTTGTTTTTCTTTGCCTGCTCCGCAGCCCGCTTCGCGCGTGCTTGTGGTAGGCCCATCTGCTTCTCGGGGAAGCGCGAAATAATGGTCGCCCAATCGTGCAGGTAGAGTTTGTCGCCCTTGTCGAGTTCGTTTTTGGCCGTTTCGGGCTTCATCTTGTCGTGCGGAATCGGGAAGATACCAAGTTGCGTGCCTTCGCCCAGATATTTCCGGTCGATGTAGGCCAGACCCAATTGGTAGCCCTCGACTAGGCACGCGCTGGTAACCTTGCCAATGTATTGGCCGCGTTTGTTGACGACCGGGTCGCCGGTATGTACTGATTTGACGCCCTTGTTGTTCATCTTCCAGCGTACGATTTCGCGTTTGCGTTTAGTCTCTTTTGCCATCAGCGGTTTTTTGCCGATGAAGAACGGTTTGTGCAGTTTGACGTAGGCCGGATAACCCGCGCCGAACGGCGAGATGCCGAATTCGCCTTCGAGTTCATGACCGTAGAGCGGCAGGCCCGCTTCGGTGCGCGTCGTGTCACGCGAGCCGAGTCCCGCCGGTGCTATGCCGAAGGGTTTGCCTTTTTCGAGCAGGAGGTTCCACAGCTCGACCGATTTGTCGGGGTGTACGAAGAGTTCGAATGATATTTCTTCGCCGGTGTAGCCGGTACGGCTTATGATTAGATCGATGCCGCTTAGTTCGATTTTTATTAGGCCCGTGCGCTGGATGCGCGAAAGGCAATCAATCTTCGCGGGATCGTCGGTGAGTGCCTGCAAAATCTTGAGCGAGTTTGGCCCCTGCAATGCGATGTCGACCCTGCTGTCTTTGCCCGAAACCTTGGTGTCTTTGAGATTGCGGAAGGTAAATTCCGCTTCGAGTTTTTTGGTTGGGTTGTCGTTGTCGAGCAGTGCCTCGCCCGAGATCACCGCGTTGAACCATGCGATAACCTTGTCGGCGTTGGAGGCGTTTACAACCATCAGATAACTCTCGCGTGCCAGACAGTAGACCATGCAGTCGTCGACGATATCGCCGTCCGGGCCGAGAATGTAGGAGTAGTGCGACTGGCCGGGTTCGAGCCAGAACACGTAGTTGGACGTAACGATGTCGAGGAAGCGTGCCGCGTACTCGCCGTCGAAGCCCAGCACACCCATGTGCGATACGTCGAAAAGGGCCGAGGTGTTGCGAACTACTGCATGCTCCTCGCCGACGCTGCTGTACCACACTGGCATCTCCCAGCCCGCGAACGGAACCATGAAGGCCTTGCTGGTCAGTTTCAAATGTTCCGCGTGAATCGTCGTGAACTGGACGTCGCCCTCGACTTCCTTCCAGACGAATTTCTTCTTGTCTGCTTTGGGTTTTACTTCGGCGACGATCTCTTTCTGGCCGACGAAGTAGAACTTGAACAGGTCGAACATGTATTCGCATTTTTTGTACAGGTCTACGCCCATCGGACGCGCGTCTGCGGAGTAGTCCGTCGCGCCGAACTCTTTGCCCATCTCTTCAAGTGCAGCCTTGCCAGCGGGTGTTACGCCTGCATCCACCAGCTTGTTCCAGATGCCTTCGACTTTATCCGGATTACTGATAATATAGAAAACATGATCGGCCAGAGGGCATTCGAGATGCGCTATGGCAGCGGGTATGCCGTTGTCTTTGCCGCAGGCGACTTTGCCCGCGTCTATGTTGCCGGCCTTGCCGAGTTTTTCGGCGGCTTTCGGGCCGTAAAGGGCGATGACGGTGCGGCGCGCTTCGACGTCGAGGCACGACGAGAGGTCTTCGACTACAACCGGGCCT
>CAYSUZ010000071.1:0-6779 GCA_964434335.1 uncultured Planctomycetota bacterium
GGACAGGTTTAGGACGGGTTTAGGACAGGTATCGGTCAGGTTTAGGACAGATGGGCAGCACTTTTTCAAATAATGACAAGGACAGGTATAGGACAGGTTTAGGACAGGCAGAAATGACTAAAAAAAATGATCTGATCAGACAAGAAAAAGAGACCATAATCACCTTTGTTATAGTGTGCGAAATATGCGGGGTGTGTGTGTGACAGAGCAGACCGAAGAGGGCGCGTTATGCGTTGCAAAAGAGATGGGGGAAGTGTTGAAGATGCAAGACGGGGGCGCATCTTTCTTTGTGTTGATTGCTTAGATAGTCCAGCGGCGGGGCATTATTTGCCCGTGTAAATAGCTATGTAGTAATTCTGTAATAAGTCAGTAGTAATTGGAGAATCATCTTTTCTCGCATTCAGTGTTTGTGTTAACCTTCGCAAGGTCGATGGTAATGGTTGTCCCTTTGTTTTCAGCGGATTTAATTTTGAGACTGCCGCCAAATCCCTCGACGATATTTTTAACGATATAGAGACCAATGCCGCTGCCTTGTATTTCATGTTTAGATGCGTTAGATGCACGAAAAAAACGTCCGGCGATGTGCGGCAAATCTTTGGATGGAATGCCGATCCCCTCATCGCGGATGGTTACTTGAATGCTCTCTGGTTGTTCCTTGACGTCGATGAAAATATTCGTTCCATTGAACGAGAATTTGATGGCGTTGTTAAGCAAATTCGTTAAAACGCGCTGTAGTGGTTCAGCACCACCGACGATATCAGGCAGGGTTTCGGGAGTGCTTAAAATTGGGTTAAGTTTTTTTTGCTCCATTTGGGGCAGTATTTCGTTAATCGTTTTTTGTAGCAAGGGGAGTAGGGCAATTTTCTGCATTTCATCTTGATAACGCCCGCTTTCGAGCTTGCCAAAGGTGAGCAGGTCTTCGAGCAGTTCACGTTGACGACCGAGTTGTTCTTTGAGTATTTTCCAGTACTCGGCGTTTTCGTCATCCTTTTCATCAAAGACATCGTCGAGCAGTTTTGCCATTAGCAGAGAGGTGGTGAGGGGGGTGCGCAGCTCGTGGGAGGCGCGGTTAACAAAGTCCGTTTTCATTTGTTCGAGGCGGGTATGTTCTGTGATATCGTGGACGACGGCGATGACTTCGTTCTCGCCGCTGACGACAATGCGGGCTTCGTAGGTGTAGGTTGCACCGTCGATGTCCATGTGGTATGCGAATATCTGGGTTGTGTTAGTCTCGAGGGCTTTTTGGATGTTGTAAATGGTAGCTGCTGAGACATCTGGCGGCAGGGTGTGTTCTAGCGTTTTTCCGATGACCTCTTCGGGTGGCATAAATAAAATTTGAGTTTCAGAGGTTTTGAAATCCAAGAATGTACCGTTGCCCGTTAGACGGAAGATCATATCTGGCACGGCATCTAAAAAGGCGCTCATCCTTGCTTGGCTTTTTTCCAGCGCTTGTTTGGCTTCCAGTATCTCTGTCAGGTCGGTATAGACAGCGATGCTGCCAACCACCTCGCTGTTTTGGATGCGCGGAGTGGCGGTAACGAGTGTGTTGACCACCTTGCCCGTGCTGGAGATTAAGCGTAGTTGAAAGGATGTGGTGTTGTCTTTGAGACGTTTTTGCAGGGTTTCTTCTTTGATGAGCGGTTGGTCTTCTTCGATGACATAGGCAGAAAGTGTTGAGCCAACCAGCTTTTGTACAGGAATGCCAACTATTGCTGAAAAAGCAGGGTTGGCATAATCAAAGTTGCCGATGCCTTTTTCGACATGAAAGGTGTTTACGGTGATGCCTTGTCCAATGCTGTTCATAATCAGTTGGGCGAAGTCGCGCTGGTCTTGTAGCTCTTGTTGGGTCTCGATTCGAATCGTGGCGTTAGCGATGGTTTCGCCTGCCATTCTGAGCAGGCGAATTTCTTCAGGATGCCAAAGACGAGTAGATTTAACAGAGTCGAAACCGACGAATCCCAGGAGTGTTTTTTCTGTGCGCATGGGCACGACGAGGGCTGCTTGAACACCTTGCTGTGAGAGGATTTCTTGTTCGGTTTCTGCCTCTTTGGGCAAGTTCTTTACATCGGGGATATTGACTTCTTTGCCTTGGGTGAGTTGTTTCATCCACCACGGGAAGATGTCGGAGGGTAGACCTTGCAGGTTTTCGATCTCAGGATGAATGCCGTCTGCGCACCATTCAAAAGTGTTGCTCATTATCGATGCGTCATTTTTAAGCTCGAAGATATAGCCCCGATCGACATCAATAAATTGAGCTAGTTTGCTGAGAGCTTCTTGTGTACTGGTTTGTAAATCTTTTTTGGAAATGTTTGAAAATTCCACCGAGATGGAGGTAATCAACTCTTCAAAGGCGATGCGGTGATCGAGATCCGCCAGCATCAGGTTTAAGTGTGTGGAGATCGAGGTGATTTCGTCATTGTGCAAAAAGGTTTCGGTTTCTTTGAGAAAATTCGTGTGCAATACTCCGACGCGCACCATATCTATGTTACCGTCAATAGTTAGAAGGCGGTTGGTAATATTTTTTTTGGTCAGTTGGTAAGCAATGCCGACAATCAAAAAAACAAGCAAACTATTAATGGCAACAATGGCGTAGATGCCTTGTGTAGATTCTTTGATCGAGCGTGTGAAGTCAAGTTCTAGCCAGAGCATACCAGTGGTATCTAAAAAGTCAGGGGTATAAGATTTTCCGTGCAAGGGGCGTAAAAAAATCAGTTTTGTATCCTGTATCTCTTGAATGACACGATCTTCATTAATGGCTTGCTGGATGAGTGGGGATGATTCGTGTTGCCCAATCAATTGCTGATTATTATGAGCAATGATATTGCCGCCCTGGTCGGTGATCATGAGTAGGTCAATATCTTCGAGTGAAGCAGTTTTTTCGACCAGACGCTGCATCAAGAAAGGGTCGGTATCATCTAAAAGCACATCGAAGCTATACGCGAGTTGGTCTGCCAGATGGCTGGCACGGTACGGCGCGGCACGGCGAATGCCGTTAATTGCACTAAAATAGCTTAATAGGCTGCTTACCGTGATCGTTAAAAGCCCCATTAAGCTGAATATTAATAGCATCTTGATGCGAATAGACGTATAGCCTTTTTTTTCTTTCATAATAGCTGAGAGCAGTGTTGTAAGGTGGTGCTTTTAGGGGTTTTCTGCGAGTAAATTATTCACGAAGCTTGGTTCAAGCAGGTTGCCCGTCTCAATCTGCTGGTGTAGGACACCTTGATCGTATAAAAAGTCGGCGATCTCTGTGGCTTTGGGGTAAATGCGTCCGGTGCCGTTTTTGCCGAACAAGTCTCCATTGGCTACCAAGTCGAGGTATTGTATCCCTTCGACATGCAGGGCGAATTCGTCTGCGCTAATTCCCTCGGCGGCGCTCATCCGCTCGTAGGCATCCTGTGGTTTTTTTTTGATATATTCCACTGCATCAAAATATGCAGCGACTACTTTTTGGATATCTTCAGGGCGTTCTTCGACGGTCGCCGTATCGAAAACCATCGATGTAATAATGGTTTCGGGGTAATCTCGGCTGGTGATGAGCACCTTTCCGTCGACCATTTCAGCAGTGCTCGAAAGATAAGGCTCCCAGGTGACTCCGGCGTCGATGGTGCCAGCCAGCATTTCTTGCTGAATTTCCCAGGCGGGGATGCTGACGATGGTGATATCTTCTACGCTCAGGTTTGCTTTTTGCAGGATGGTAAGCAGGGAAAGGTGACCGACCGTGCCGATCTCGACCCCGATCTTGCTTCCCTTTAAGTCGCTGAGTGCCTCGAAACCGGCTTGTGCCACTAAACCGTCGCCTCCGTAGGAGTAATCCGTTAAAAGCACCACGCGCACATTTCTGCCGTTTGAGTAATAGCGGATGGCGTCATCGAGGGTGTGCAGACCGGCTTGCACTTTGCCCTCACGCAATGCGTCGATGGAATCGCTGTAGGCAGAAAAGCGCACCATTTCGACATCTACACCATGTTTTTCGTAGTAGCCGAGTTCGGCAGCAAGCTGCGCCGGTTCGACACCTGCCCAGGCAGAGATAGCAATGCGAATCGGTTCTTGTTTGACGCTACAAGATGTACTCAGGAAGATGAATAGTGCCAGAAAGAAGAGATAGGCGGGATGCTTTTTTGTCTTCATGGGATCAGCCTTTTGTTTATGTTTAGATGCTGTCAACGGGAGCTGGGGCAATGGTCATGCGCACTGAGCAGCCAATGTGGGGGTCTAGAATTTCAACATCCCCGCCAAAGGTGCGTGCAAAGGAACGGGCGATAGTTAATCCGCTTCCTAAGCCGTTGTAATTGCGTGTGTCTCCGGTGTTGATCTGATAAAAACGTTCAAAGATTTTTTCATGTAGCTTATGCGGGATGCCGCTACCGTAATCGCTGACGGTGAGAATAAAGCCGCCAACGCCATTCTTTTCAAGGTCGATACGAATGGTGGTCATGGGTGGTGAGAATTTGAAGGCGTTATCGACGATGTGCATTGTGGCTTGTTTGAATTCTCTCCGCGGTGCATGGATGCTGATATTGGGATCGACATGAATTTGGGTTTTTATCTGTTTGTCTTTGTAATAGTCTTTCAGTTGTTTGAGGCGCTCCAAAAAGCTGCAGACTACATCCACTTCTTGACGCAGGACATTTATTTGTCCACTTTCGTAACCGCTTAAATAAATCAGGTCGTCGATTACTGTGTTTAGCCGCGTCGACTGTGAGAAAGCTGTTTCAATCAACCAGCCAAGTTCATCGGGGTCGGAGTATTTATCGCGTAATGCCATTTCTAGCGAGAGCAAAATTTGGGTGAGCGGGGTGCGCAGCTCGTGACTGACGTTTCTTAAAATTTGGGTGCGGATCTCTTCGATCTTGTCTTCCATTTCGATCTTGCCTGCCTGGCGTCCTTTTTCGTATCGCCCCAGAACACTTTTAATACGGGTTACCAGCTCGCGGGGATCAAAGGGTTTCGTAACGTAGTCATCAGCACCTGCTTTCAATCCGGTTAGTTTGTCGGTTTGGCGCGTGCGTGCACTTAAGAAGATGAAAGGGATATTGGTTGTTGATGGGGTTGCTTTGAGTTTTTCTTGTACTTGATAGCCGTTCAAGACAGGCATCATCACATCGCAGATTATAAGGTCGGGTTTTTCGGATTCGGCAATCTCGACACATTTTTGACTATCGGCGCAAGTAATAACATGATAGCCTTCTTTGCGCAATATCATTTCTAACCCAAACAACAAAGATTTTTCATCGTCAATAATCAATAATTTCCCGAAAGATTCTGTCATATTGTGTACCTTTTCAGCGATAGGTTTCTAGGAAGACGCCTACCAATTGAGGGTCGAAATGTTTTCCTTTTTGTTCTGTAAGGTATGCGATGGTTTTTTCAACGCTCCACGCTTTGCGGTAGGGGCGGTCGCTGGTCAGGGCATCCCAGACATCGACAATAGCGAATATTCGTGCAGCAACGGGGATTTCGTTTTCTTTTAAGCCTTCGGGATAACCAGTTCCATCCCATTTTTCGTGATGGTAGAGGGGAATGTCGGCAACAGCACTTGGAAGATTAAGGGGGGCTAGCAACTTGTAGGCATAGACGACGTGTTCTTGTATGATTGCGCGCTCTTCATCTGTGAGTGGACCTGGCTTGTTGAGGATACGATCGGGGATGGCAATTTTGCCAATATCGTGCAAGACAGCACCCCAGCGCAGATATTTCAAGTCATCCCCTTGAATACCAAGTGCGATGCCCATCTTTTCACTAAGCTCAAGTACGCGTCTGGAATGTTCTTCGGTTTCGTTGTCACGCAAGCGCAGCATGTTCACCAAACCTTCTACGAAATCATTGTCCACATTACTTTGATTTTGTAGAAGACGAATTTGATGTTGGAGGTGGATGATTTTTTCTTGCCGCCCTTTGGTAGTTTGTTTTATCGTCACCTCTTTGCGCCCTAAAATCGCTTCGATTCGCAGGATTAGTTCTTCAGGTAAAAAAGGTTTGGTGATATAGTCGTCTGCCCCTTCGCGCAACCCGTGCAGTTTGTCTGCCGGAGCAGTGCGAGCGGTGAGGAAAATAAATGGAATATCACAGTGTTTATCTGTGTGGGATAGGCGTTCTAGCACTTCAAAGCCGTTCAAGACAGGCATCATTACATCACAGACGATCAGGTCAGGGGTAAATCTTTGTGCAATCTCGATGCCATCGTATCCATTGTGTGCTACCTGTGTTTGAAATCCTGCGCGTTTTAACATCGCATTCAAGCCAAATGCGAGTTGTGCGTCATCGTCAATAACTAATATTTTGATTGGCATATATCCTCATGAGAAATTGTTTTCGTTTGTTTTTTGCCGCCTTTTAATAAAAAAGACAGACAAATGCCCGCCTTGTGTGCCATAAAAACTTTCTCTTCAGAGTGACGGCTTGGCAATCATAATCCCGAAGGCTTTAGACCCATAGCTTTGCGTCCAGAAATTTCTTTCTGTTTGCCTTTAACTTTTTCTATTTTATCATGTTCTAAATTGTGTAATAACTAAAGCCCAGCCGGTTATGGACTGGGCTTTTTATTTTCTGGCCGCTCTTCGATGTCAGGCTGAAGATTGGATCCGCTGATCGCTCCCGTGGAGATGGTTGCCCGTTCGTTGGATAATAAATCTAAGCCATACCCCAGAAGGGGGTAGTCCGTTTTTGCTTTTTTTTGCGGGCTGTATTCGGGCAGTAGTCGGGCCGTATTCGGGCAATAGTCGGACAGTGGAGGGTGCTTTTCTGTTTTTGCCATAGGACAGTAATCGGGCAATTAT
>CAYSUZ010000072.1:0-6755 GCA_964434335.1 uncultured Planctomycetota bacterium
CGATATGCTGAAAAATCTACTCAAGGCATGGCGCGCCAAAGGCATGACCGAGGAGATGTACAAGGAATTCACCAAGATGCTCGCCAACGCCAAGTGGATGTTTCGCGAGTCCTGCGAAGCGATCTTTCAGGCGGATACGAACTCTGAGGCTCGCTCATCGCTGTTTAACAAGGACATCAAGATAAACAAGGCCGAGTGCCACATCCGCAAACAAATCGTCGAGCATTTCGCTATGCGTCCCGGCGAAGACGTTGCCGACTGCCTCATTCTGATGAGCGTGGTCAAGGACGCCGAACGAATCGGCGACTACTGTAAGAATATCTACGACACGCGCACGATGATGGGCACGGCTTTGCCCAAGGAAGATTTCCGCAATCGTTTATTCAAGGCACAAGAAACAATCCTGAGCGTATTCAACAAAGTCTCCAAAGCGTTTTCGGAGGGTGACGAAAAGATCGCTCAGGAAATCATCACCGGAGAACTTGAAACCGGCAAGGAACTCGACAACATCGTGGTGGCCCTGGCGAAGTCGGATCTGAGTACAAAACATGCGGTATGCCTGACACTGATTACGCGACACATGAAACGCATCAACGCGCATCTGGGCAACATCGCCTCGTCGGTAGTTATGCCACTGCACAAAATCGACTACTTCGACGAAAAAGTCAAATAGGCAAATATCCACAAACAAAAAAGGCGGCACGCACTTGTAACATGCGCGCCGCCTTATTTTCGATATGGCCTTGCAAAGAAATCAAACGGACAGCCTATTCATCACTATCCGATTACTCAAAATCCGCCTCATCCCTATCCCATTGCAATTTAATCCTCTCGGCGTATTTGCCTTCTTTGTTCTTGTAGTGAAGTCTGGGGTTATTTTTGTACAGGCTCCAAAGCAGCGCCAGTTTTTCCTGTTGCGAAGGCTCGTTGGGATTGGTCTCTTCGTCGGCATGGCCCCACTCAATCACCTTGCCGGTCTTGGTATGCAATTTTATATCCGCCCAGCCGGTCTTGCCGAAATCCCTAACATTGATAAGCGCTATTTGGTCGCCGTTTTTTTCTTCAACCCACTCCATCAGCGGTTTGATCGATATCGCCACTTCTGCCGCTGCCGCTATCGCGCGGCCCTCCCATTGCTGGCCGACTCCGACATCAAGTTTTCCCTTATAACTATCAACCGGCAAGACTTTCGCGGCCAGTTTCGCAACATAAAAACCGTTTGCGTCGTCCTTGCAATCATGCAGACAAACACCGTCGATATCAGCGAGATATCGGCGCGAAACCAGCACCACCGGCTCGCGGTATTCGAGTTCGATTGCCAGATCGTTGGGCCACGAGCGGCGCACGCTTACGACACGCCGAACCCAACTCTGCGCGGCAAAGCGGGCTGAAACTTCCTCAAGCAGATCGTCGTCCAAAATCGAGTGTTTGGACGAGAGGTATTCGTCGTTGCGAACAAACGCCTCTACGCGCTCCCTGCTAATCCATTCGGGCGTTGGCGGCGCTTGAATTGTTACAATAAAAATCTCGGCTTTTCGCCCGTATGTGATAATTCGGTCAATCAGCACAATAACGAGCAACGCGATAATCAAGCCAATCATCAGGTTGGCAAACCATTTTGAATTGAGCACAGCCGAAACCTGCGCCCATGTAACAGTAGGTTTGCGTTTGCGGATTTTTACGTTCTTTTTTTTTCTGGCTTTTGCCATATAGCAATCGTCGGGGTTTTGAGGATGTTGGTGACTTCGCGCTTAGCCCAGTTTTGCAAGTTCTTGCAGAAGACTCTTCTGGCGTTCGGTTACCTTTTGCGGCAAGGTTACCTTGACAGTAACAAAGTGATCACCGGTAGCCTTTTCGGTGGCAATGCCACGACCACGCAGGCGAAGCTTTGTGCCGGGCTGCGTACCGTGCGGTATACTCATCTTGATCACTCCGGTGAGCGTCTCAACGCCAGCCTTGGTGCCGAGTATCGCCTGTATGTAATTGATACTGATCTCGGAAATAATGTCGAGACCTTTGCGTTTGAAAGTCGGATGCAGCGCGACCTGGATGCGCAGATAAAGGTCGCCGGGCTTGCCTCCAGAGATGCCGGGTTTGCCCATGCCAGCGATCTTGATCTTCTTGCCACTTTCGATTCCGCGCGGAATGTTAACCGAGATCGTTTTTTTTCGTTTCACGGTGCCCGTACCCTGACACTGCGTACAGGGTTTTTTGATTATCTTACCGCGCCCGTAACAGTTCGGACACGGACGACTGAACGCAAACCCGCCCTGAGAAGATTGAACCACGCCTTTACCGCTGCACGTGGGGCATTTCGTAGTCTTACTGCCCGGCTCTGCACCCTTGCCCTTGCAGTGGCCGCAAATTTCTTCAACCGGCAGGTTGATTTTGGTCTTGCCGCCGCGAACCGCAGTCTCGAAGCTCACGTCGATACGCACGAATACGTCCTGACCTTTTTGGGCTTTGTAACGGGTGGTCGTTTCGCTCTTGCCGAAGTCAAAGAAATCCTTAAAGAAATCGCCCAGACCGCCACCCAAATCCTGAGAGCTGAATTGACCGCCCTGAGCCGCGCCGGGCCGGAAGCCGTATTTCCTAGCCTGTTCGAAGCCCATCCCGCCTACGCCCGAGCGCCCCATTTTGCGAAATTGGTCGTATTCGGTGCGTTTGGCCTGATCCGAGAGAGCCTCGTGAGCCTTGGTGATTTGTTTGAATTTCTGCTCGGCAGCTTTGTCGCCTTTGTTGCGATCGGGGTGATATTTTTTAGCAAGTCGGCGATAGGATTTTTTGATTTCTTCGTCGGTTGCGTTTTCGGATATCCCGAGTATTTCGTAATAGTCGTCCTGTGGCATTTTGGTGTTATTTTCCCTATGAAAATCGCCTTGCTATATCAATCCTGCTGCGCCTCCAAGAATTTGAGCAAGATATCGCCTTCGCCGCTGAAAACGTACTCAACCGTATAGGTATGAGTGCCCTGCGGAACCTTGATTACGCGCGCATAAGGCTCGCTGCCAGACCACACGGTCGTGTGACGCAGCCACATGCCGGTAATACGTGTTGTGTGCGTGGGAACTTTATCGACAACACCGTTGTCGCTGGTAATCGAATAGACGTACTTGCGCACATTGGTCAGGGCGGTGTCACGCGATACGCTGAGCATGGAAAATATTACAACATTACCAGGACCTTGCGCAGTAAAGGTAATTTTGCCGTCTTTGCCCAAGGCGTACAGCACCTCATTATTCCATTGCTTGTCGTTGGCGTTTTCGATAGCAACGCGAGATGCAAATTTGCTTGGCGCGAATTCCTGCAGGATGTAGGTCGCGTCGAGTATCTCCCTGATATAGGCCTTGAGTGAAGCGGGAGTGTCGCTGACGTATTCCTTGTTGGCAAGGTTGTTAACGATCCATTCGTCAAGCGCGCCGGGTTCGTTAGTAGCGAGATTAAACTCCGCGCCTTCGACAATCTTTATGCGTCGCCAGGCGCAATCCTGTTCGGCGGCTTCAACTATTTTGGTCAATGCGTCGGAAGCACCATCGAAAACCGTGCGAGGTAGTTTTTTAGTTGTAGTCCATGCCTTGCAGCCCGAAAGAACCAAAATCAGGCACATCACAAGCATAACAGGTATTTTTCTACACATGTTGCACTCCCAAATTTCCGTATAATATAAGATACAGCATAGTAACTGGCCATAGGCCCGGATAGCGCTGCCTACGATTTTATTATAGCGAGCTGTGCGAATGAATGCTATATTTTTAGCGTCAAAGCACTTAAAAGTGTTTTGCGCAAAAAAATCAAACTTTATTGCTCTATATACGATAAATAATTATACACTGAATCGTAAAACTTTTTTTCGGGATTACTTCATGAAAAACATCTTAATTTTTTCGCTGGCCTGTTGTTTATTTATTGCTACAACGGGGTGCAACGAAGAATATGAGATTCCAACCGAACTGGTTGCAGAAAAGACAGCACTGGCTGAGGCAACCCGCGATCTCGGGGATTTCTATCTGCAAGAGCATTATTATACGGAGGCAAAAAAGCAATACGATTTGGCCATAGAATACGCCGACAAGGGTTTAGCAGACAACCCAAACAACGGGCATCTAATTGCCTTTATCACCGAGGTCAAGGAAATACTAAAAAGCGACCCAATGATTCAGGGGCTTAAAGGAAAATTGCTTATAGGAGGCAAATGGGTCATGCCCCAGAAATACCTGGAGCAAAACCTCGACAAAATAGAAGTCAACGCCAAAGCGCTCAAGTTGCTTGAAGACAACTGGAAATCATTAAAAATGTCTGCCAACAGAAACGATTTGGCCAATCCAGTCAAAACCGAAGAGGGCCAAAAGATTCTCTCTCTAGGCAAAACAGCTTTGCCATTTCTCGTCGACAAGATCCGCAACGACCATTATGAGCGAGCCGCTTCGGCAACCAGACTGGCTTTTGCCATTCCTGATCGCGACGATGTTATGCTGTGCCTGTTGTTGACTTTGTTAGACAATGATTCCAATCAATATATGGAAGAAGTCGTTATCGCCGCAATCGAGGCGTCACATTTCTTTGAAAAAAAGTCTATTGTAGTTGCCCTCCTGAATGAAGTGGCAAAAAATAAAGCACAAACTACCAATGCCGCAATAACATCGATGATTCTGGGGAAATCGCCCCTGGGCCAGCACATGCTGACGAAGATGCTGTCAGAAACACCCGGCGACAAGAAGATCAAGGGATATATTCTGGCCAATCTCTACCTTTACGAAGACGACAAATCCGTAGACCTGTTGCTTGATTTCATTGCCAAAAATGACAAGTATCTTATGCTGGCCGCATCGAATTCATTGCTGAAAATGCAATCGAACAAGGCGCTGCCGGCCCTTAACACCGTTCTGGAAGATTATGAGTTTTTTCAACGGGACGATATCGATCAGATCGAGCTTCTGGTAAGGATAATTAACAGGCTCGGAGAAGGCAAATATCCCGGTGCTGTCAAAACCCTGAAAACCATATTTACATCCAAAGCACTCATCGCCGAAGAGCCTGCTGAGGCCGCAATAAAAGCACTGAATTCGATTGCCGAAAGCGATGACAAAGCAATCGAAACTCTGCTTGATCTACTGATGCGCAACAGTTCCGGCAACGACCAAGACAAGTTCTGGAAAGAAATAGCTGGCTACGTGATAAACAACAAAAACGAAAAAGTCATGAGCACCCTTATTGAGACCCTTGCTACATGCGAACGTGAAACCGCAATAAAAATCGCATACACTCTCGGAATGTGCAGGGATGACAGTGCTGTCGAGGCGATGGCGATGGCATTCAAAAAATTCCAGCCGTCCAGCACAAGGAAAACAATACTCCCTATAATATACAATGCTTTCGTGACCATTGGCTCGCAAAAATCGATAAACGAGATGTTTAGCCTGGCCCAGCAATTCCCAAGCAATGAAAGTCTCGTGTTGCAAATCACCAACAATATCCCCGCCGGCGAAGCCTCAAAGCAAGCATGTGAATTTATATTTAAAAATCTTCGCGGCGATAATACTGAGTTTAGCTTGCAGGTGCTGCGCTCGTTCGAAAAACATGCTCCATCTTTCGCAGCCCCTTATATTCGGGCACTGGCGGCTAACAACAAGGTTCCGATGAAAACCAGGCTCGGGGCAATAGGCGCATTACGGCCATATTCGAACAATCTAGAAAGTGCCGCCGCCAAGGAGATGCTCCAGACAATTGAAAACATAATCGAAGCATTGGAGCATACAGCGGATCAACAGCTGTATTTCACTGCGCATAATTATCTGCGCGGATATAAGTCGCCGAAGCTGACAAAATTCTATCTGAAATTGTTGTCCGACCACAAAAGCGGCAACTGGAAGCTACACTCGCTTGCAGCCGACTGTTTATTAGAGCGCAAGGGCGATCTGGTAACGAATCAATTCCTCAACGAAGTCGCACAATTACGTGAGACCTACGTCAAGCAAAAAGATTTCCTAACGGCTATCAAACTCGCCAGATTTGCCTCACAGCCTGAGATAATGTATTCGATAAGAAATAAATACATCGAAGAAACAAAAAAAACCTTCGACACAAAAAATCACCCTCTTAAGGGCGGGTTGTTGATGAAACTGGGGCAAATCACGGACATCCTCGGTAGTAAATATGAAATCATCCCACCGTCGGCTTCAAGCGAGGGATTCAAACAAGTCGCCGAGGATTATAAATTCGCATACTTCCCCGAAAGCCATATACTAATTATGTTCAACAATCGAAAAGCCGCCAAATCCCAAATAGTAAAGGCGATAGCATACCTACCGGGATGCAAATTCGGTTTTTACAACATTAAAAATGGCTACAACATCAACGCCATCGCTCCCATGATTAACCCCGAAGGGCTGCCCGACCAGATCACCTTCAATAAAAAATACCGGGGCTACGCATTGAATTTCAATTCCCTCACTGACATCGACCCTGATCGACGACTGATGTTTGTGATGAAAGAGGATCAAAAAGACAGGCAAACCATAAAATATACAGCCGAATCGCTCACACTGAATCTGGATGTAGGTAATATTGATTTAATGGCATTTTTTGATATTGCAAATAAAATAATCGGGAAGGAGCAGCCCAAACCCTGATTTTTAACCTACGACATCGGCATTGGACAAACGCAAATTGCTTTGACTTTGCCTCCCCCTTTGCTTAAATATAAGCATCCGAACCGCATTTCAATCAAATTGCAGAGTACTTCCATGGCAACCCCC
>CAYSUZ010000073.1:0-6745 GCA_964434335.1 uncultured Planctomycetota bacterium
ATCAACACCTCTTGCAAATAGACAGATTATCCCATCGAGACGAGTAGCGGGTAATCAAAAGACATGCAAGTGATGATTGGCAAACTGATATGAAGCATGCCGTTACAAAGGCAATATTTGGACATAACACAACCAAACCACCGCTATTTGGTGCCACACCACTTACCCCGTAGCTGCAACGCCTTATTGATTAGGTAGTTACTCTCACTATCAACTTTCCGCTGTATTGACCGATACTGCGGTACTATAGATACACTTTCCACCGGAAAGCGTTTCATCTATATTATATCCCACAAATTTGGGATTGTCCACCGATTTGGAAATTAATTACTTCTTTGTTTCTTCGACCCAGCCTTTTGTGGGCCAGACCACCAAAAAATCGCATTCGGCATAGTGCATTCTGATGATTTCCTGGCCTTTTCCCGGCCCAAGAACACTAATAGCCGTCGCCAGAGCATCAGCCGTCGCACAGTCAGGCGCCACCACCGAGACACTGCAACGGTTCATAACAGGCCAATCGGTTGTGGTATTGATAATATGTGAGTAGCGAGTCTCATCGATGGTAAAACCACGCTCGTATTCGCCTGATGTAGCAAGAGCCTTGTTTTGCAAAGAAATACGTTCCATTGTTTTATTTTTTCCGGCGTAATGCCTCACACTCACAGGCCAGCCTTTCGAACTAGGAAAATCGCCGAATACGCGCAGATCGCCACCGGCCTCAACAAAGCCCGCCTTGATTCCCGCTTTTTCCAAAGCCTCCACTGCCTTATCAACCGCATAGCCCTTAGCAATACCGCCGAGATCGATTTTGGCGCCATTTTTCAGAGTTACCGTTCCGTGTTTTCCATCTTTTACTTCATCATATTTGACAAAAACAACATTTTTATAGCCGACCGTCTTCTTTATTGCGGCTATTTTTTTGTTCAATAGTTTGTCATTATCAGCCGTCAGTTTTTCAAATTCTTCTACCGACATTTCTGCCATGTCTTTCCAAAAATCCACCAGGGGTTCGACAGTTATATCAAAAGCACCATCCGTCTTTTTAGAAACATCGAGGGCCATTTCAATTACTGCCAGCGTGTGCTCGCCAACTTTCACAGACTTGCCTTTTGCCTTGTTGAGTTTGGAGACATCGCTGGTTTCAATATATTTGCTCGTCTGTTGTTCAGCTTCGCCAATCACAGCAAGAGCGGCATCCTTTGCCTCTCTAGCCTTGTCCTGGGTCATGTCATCCGGTATCGCTATCGTCAGGTTAACCTCAGTCCCCATATATTTTAGCTTCTTCGCCAGCAATAAATCAGGCTGTTTGGACTCGACTTTTTTCTTCTCGCATCCGTTTGCACAAACAACTGCCAAAACAACAATCGCTAAAAGCATTTTTTTCATTTTTACTCTCCAAAAGGGAATTTGTATGGCGGATCATAGCCCATGCTCAGTGAAAATTCAAGTCTCTTGCGGCTAACTCTTGACAGAATCCCGTAGTGGATTAGTATTGTCCGCGTGAGCAAGACCCAGCAAATAAGTCCTACCGGCAAAATCGATGCAACCGTAGTTTTGCCCGGATCGAAAAGCGAAACAATCCGCGCGCTGTTCTGCGCGGCGCTGGCCCATGGCGTTTCAAAAATAGATAATGCGTTGTTCTGCGACGACACTCTCGCCACTGCGGAAAATCTGCGCTCGCTCGGTGTCAACATTTCCGCAGACCGCCAAAAGGCGCGTTTCGAAGTTACGGGCTGCGCAGGAAAACTGCCCGCACAAGTTGCCGCGTTCGATTTCGGCGGCGGCGCAACTGCAATGAGAATCATGAGCGCCGTTGCTGCCTTGAAGCCAGCCTGCTATCGTTTTGATGGCGACGCGAGCCTGCAAGCCAGACCACTGCTGATGCCCGCACTCGAAGGCGTATCGCTTGAATTCCACGAGCGCGAAGGCTACCCGCCTTTTACGCTAAAATCACGCGGCCTCGCCAAAATCGCAGGCGTGCTTGATTGTAGCAACACCAGCCAGGCACTCTCCGCGCTTCTCCTCGCTGCCCCATGTGCTTCGCAAGGCGGCGATATTTCCGTGCGCGGCGAACTCGCCTCGGCGCCTTACGTAGAATTGACGCTCAAGGTTATGCGCGCTTTCGGCGCAGACGTAATCGAAGAGGACGGCAGATACAGAATCGCACCGACAGGCTACTGCGCCGCGAATTGCGTAGTCGAAGGCGACGCCACAACTGCGGGTTATTTTCTGGCGGCTGCCGCGATAACCGGCGGGCGTGTGCGTGTGCGAGGGCTGAGCAAATTTTCAGTACAGGCTGACGCCTCTTTCGCCGAAATATTAGTTAAGATGGGGTGTCTTGCCGAATCCGGAGACGATTGGATTATGATTACGGGGCCGGAGAAGTTGCGCGGAATCGAGGCGAACTTTTTTTCTTGTCCTGACAGCGCGCCGACCTTCGCAGTAGCGGCGGCCTTCGCCGAAAGCGAAAGTCTTTTGACCGGAATCCAAAACCTATCCTTGAAAGAATCCGATAGAATTGATTCAATAGCGGCAGGCCTGCGTGCTATCGGCTGCGAAGTGCGGCCAGAGAATAACGCTCTGCGAATAATCCCCGCGACCTTGCGCGGCGCACGGATCGACAGCCACGGCGACCACCGCATTGCAATGAGTTTCGCGCTGGCGGGTCTGAAGGTGCCGGGGATAAAGATTACGCAGCCTGAGTGCGTAGAGAAAAGTCTGCCGGAATACTTCGGCTATCTCAGGATGCTTTCCCAATAACGAAAACGATTTCAAACTGAAAAGGTTCCCATGTCCAAAGAAACGATGAAACAACTCGTTAGCCTCTGCAAGAGACGCGGCTATATTTTCCAGTCCAGCGAGATTTACGGCGGCCTGAAGTCTTCCTGGGATTACGGCCCGCTCGGAGTCGAACTCAAAAACAACCTCAAAAAATCATGGTGGGATTTCATGGTGCGCCGTCGCAGCGACGTCGTGGGCATGGACACTGCCATTATAATGCATCCGATGATATGGAAGGCCAGCGGTCACGTCGACGAATTTACCGACCCGATGGTGGACTGCAAAAAATGCAAACAGCGCTTCCGCGCCGACGATTTCGACGCTGAGGTTTGCCCGGAGTGCGGCGGCGAATTGACCGAGATGCGCGATTTCAATCTAATGCTTAAGACCCACATCGGCCCCCTTGAGGATCAAGGCTCGATCGCTTATCTGCGCCCAGAGACCTGCCAGTCGCTGTTCGTAAACTTCCTCAACATCGTCAACACGACGCGCCAGAAACTTCCGTTCGGTATCGCACAGATCGGCAAAAGTTTCCGCAACGAAATTACGCCGCGCAACTTTACGTATCGCTCGCGCGAGTTCGAGCAGATGGAGATGGAGTTTTTCTGCGACGAAAATGAATCGCCCAAGTGGTTCGACTACTGGCTCGAACAAAGACTGGCGTGGTACAAGGAGCTGGGGTTCAAGGACGGGTCCTACCGCCTGCGCGAACACGAAAAAAACGAACTGGCGTTCTACGCCAAGCGCGCGGTAGATATTGAATTCAAATTCCTGTTCCTCGAAGGCGAGTTCGGCGAACTAGAAGGCATCCACAATCGCGGCACGCACGACCTCAGCCGTCAAAGCGAATTCAGCGGCCAGGACCTGCGCTACATCAACAAAGTAACGAACGAAAAAATCATGCCCGCCGTAGTCGAGACCTCCGGCGGTGTTGATCGATGTGTTCTGGCCATGCTCTCCGATGCCTACACCGAAGAAGAAATCGAAGGCGAGAAAAGAGTCTCGCTCAAACTCAATCCGCTGCTCGCTCCGATTCAGGTCGCGATACTGCCGTTGAGCAAAAAACCGGAATTGAGCGAGAAGGCGAAGCAACTCGAAGAGAAAGTCCGCGAAAAATATGCCTCGCTCTACGACGAAACCCAGAGCATCGGCAAGAGGTATCGCAGGATGGACGAAATCGGCACGCCTTACGCCGTGACATACGATTTCGATTCACTCGAAGACAAACAGGTAACCGTGCGCGAGCGCGATTCGCTGCGGCAGGTGCGTTTGCCTATCGACAACCTGATGGCGTTCCTAGGCGAGTTGTTCGACAAGAAAGAATGGGCCGAGGTTTCGCGCGGCATGAAGCAGATTGGCAGAGAATAACGCAACTTCATTTGAAGAGGTAGCATCTTGATTTGTGTTCCTATAATTGGCCCCGACAACAAATCGGCGCTTGAGCAGATAGGCTGGGCGCAGACTTTGGCGGATTTCGTGGAATTGCGCCTTGACCTGATCGAAGCCCCCAATGTCAGCGAATTGGTAACGGCAAGCGAGAAGCCGGTAATCGCCACATGCCGGCCAATTTCATGCGGCGGCAGATACGTCGGCGACGAACAGGATCGACTGGCGATATTGCGCACGGCAGCAAAAGCCGGGGCGTTCTACGTTGATGTGGAGCTTAGTTCGGCGGCGCAGATCGGAGATATCGGACAAGCCAAATTGATCATCAGCCATCACGACTGCGAGCGCACTCCGGACAACCTGCCGCAAATTTACAGACGAATGGCGGAGCTTGAGCCTGACATCATCAAGATCGCCACTTACGCTAATGGAATTTGCGACAACCTGAAAATTTTCGATCTGCTCCGAAATGCGCGAATCACAACGACAGCGTTTTGCATGGGGGACAAGGGAACTTTCAGCCGGATACTAGGTCGCAAATTCGGCAGCGCACTTACTTACGCCGCGCTGCACTCCGACGAAATAACGGCGGAAGGCCAACTGACTGCCCGGGAAGTTTGCGACTTCTACAACTACGCATCCATCGGGCCAGAGACCAAGGTCTACGGCGTAGTGGGCGAGAATCTTTCGCAAAGCCTTTCGCACGTCTATCACAATCTCGCGTTTAGCAAGGCCGAGGTTCCGGCGGTTTACGTAAAATTCCCCGTTACCGATATTTCTGACTTCCTCGAAAAATTCCGCCACATCTTTGACGGACTGAGCATAACAACCCCACATAAAGAATCGATCATACCGTTTCTGGATGAAACAAGCGCAGTTGCAAAACGCATCGGTTCGGTCAACACCGTATCAAAAATAGACGGCCATCTTGTCGGAGATAATTTTGATCACGCGGGAGGCGCCAAAGCGCTCGGCGACTCTGAAGCGATACAGGGCAAGACGGCCATTATTATCGGAGCCGGAGGAACGGCCAAGGCGCTGGCTTACGGAATAAAGAGCCTGGGTGCAAATATTGTGATAGTTGATCGGACGCTATCGCGCGCAGAGAAACTAGCCAAGGACGTGGGGGGAGTAGTGAGAAACTTCGATTTCCTCCACTCACGCGACTATCAAATTCTCGTAAACGCAACGCCAGTCGGTTCCGATCCCTTTAGCGAAGACACGCTTGCGCCCGCCACATGCCTGCGCAGCGATCTGCTGGTTTTCGACGCTGTCTATCCCCACAAAACCCGCTTGCTGCGCGACGCAGAGCGCATCGGATGTCGCACAGTCAATGGGCTGGCCATGTTTGTCAACCAGGCTTACGAACAGATGAATATATGGACAGCGCCCGAAGCAAGACGCCAGATTACCCGTGAAACGCTGGAACGGGATTTCTACAGACTTATCGAAACAAAAAAATAACATGATTATCGCACTAATAGGATTTCGTTGCGCGGGAAAATCAACAATCGGCAAAATATTGGCCGAGAAGCTTGATCTCCGGCACGTAGACCTCGACAAATATATCGAGGGGGAAAACGACAAGTCGATCACCGATATTCTGAGTTCCAAAGGCGAAAGCGTATTCAGAGACATGGAAACAGTCGCCCTGAAGATGGCGATCAAACACGATAATTCCGTCATAGCGTGCGGTGGCGGGGTAGTGATGCGCGAGGAAAACATTAAATTGCTGCGCCAAGGCGCTGTGGTTGTGTGGCTCGAAGCCTCCGCAAGAACCATCGCAGAGCGTATGCAAAAGGATGCCAGTAACGGATACAAAAGGCCCTCGCTGACAAATCTGGGGCCGATAATGGAAATCACAACGCTTCTGGCCCAGCGGCTGCCGTTTTACGCCGGAGCGCGTCACGTCGGATTCAAAACCGATGAGAATACGCCGGATGAGATTGTAGCTCGCATTATCACTTATCTGAAAAACAGGAAAAAATGATTGAACTCAAGCCCCTGATGGGAAAAGGGCTGTTTTCCACAGGCTATCGTTCTCTGCGAGACGGAGAAGCGATGCCACAACCATGCTCTGTCAAAGAACCTCCTGACAAATATGGCAAACCCACGCCTCAAAAAATCCGCGAACGCCTCGTCAGCGCCATCTGGTACGACCAAAAAATTAATAACGACGCGCTAGTTCTCGATGATGGGAAGCCTGTTTCGATAATTTCGCAGGGACGTTGGAATCTGGTGGGAGGGCCGGACTTCACGCACGCCGAAATCAGCGTCGGAACGAGGCCACTAAAGGGCGACATCGAAATTCACACTTACTCCTCGGACTGGTACAAGCATAATCACAATCAAAATCCAACTTACAACAACGTTATCCTGCATGTCGTCATGTTCAATGATCGAAGCGTCGAGAGCGTTCGCCGGTGTGATGGCTCGGCGATTCCGCAACTAACTCTGTCGCAATTTCTCGACCGGCCACTTATTGAACTCGCAATACAAATAGATATCACAGATTATCCGGCAGGCAGCGATGCGTCAAACGGTCCGTGCAGCACACCTCTCGTCAAAAACGATGACT
>CAYSUZ010000074.1:0-6734 GCA_964434335.1 uncultured Planctomycetota bacterium
TTGCGCAAACTCCGCGGTGTCTTCCGGTTCATATTCAAAAACGTCCGCGCCCTCGTCATGCACACGGTCTTCAGGCGGAACCAGCTGTTTCAAATGCACAATATCGAACGGCAAAAGCTTCCTGACAACAATATTCTGTGACATTGCCGATTTGAATTCATTGTAAATCAAATAGAGCGTGTCGATGTTGCCGTCGCAAAATTCCCTGTTGAGTTTGTCGGAAATCTTGTCCGCCAGCCCATAATCGAGATCGTTCATAATGTCGGAATAACCGCTTATCAAATCCAATCCCTGGCGTCGACAATAGGCCCCTGCCTTCTTGCCTACGGCCATGTAGTGGGCTTCTTTGCCGGCGATGCTGGCGGAATAAGACGCAACCTTTCTCATTAGGTTGGAATTGAACCCGCCGCAAAGTCCGCGATCAGAGGATATCACGAGAACACCAAATTTTTTGGGATTGTTTTTTTGATGCAACAGAGGATGATCGATCGAACTAAGTTCGGGCAAAACACGCAAAAGCATCCGTTCAATTTCGTGAGCGTAAGGTCGCATCGCCAACATCCGGGACTGCGCGCGATTCAGCTTTGCAGCCGCGACCATCTTCATAGCCCGCGTGATCTGGCAGATACTCTTAACGCTCTTGATGCGCCGTTTTATGTCGCGCATCGATGCCATGGCAATTCTCCATCAATTCCGGCAAAGGCCGTGTTATTCTTCAGTTTTTTCAGTCACGGTTTCATCAACATCACCGCCGATAGCAGTACTTACTCCGACGAATGTTTTCTTAAATTCGTCTATTGGGAGGGCAATCTCCTTGCGGAGTTCATCAGAAAGAGCGCCCTGTTCCTTCATGTGGGTCATCAGTTTTGGCCACTTCGTCGCAAGATGTTCGTGCAGTTCTTTCTCAAACTGTCCGATAAACTCGACATCAATGTCATCAAGGTGTCCTTCAACGGCGGCGAATATCGAGATAACCTGAAATTCGACGGGCATTGGAGAATACTGGTCCTGCTTGAGCAGTTCTACCAGACGCTCTCCGCGAGCCAGCTGCCGCTGCGTCGCCTTGTCGAGATCGGAGCCAAACTGCGCGAACGCAGCCAGTTCACGATACTGCGCCAGGTTGAGACGCAACGTACCGGCAATCTGTTTCATCATCTTGACCTGCGCCGCACCACCAACACGCGACACCGATATGCCGACATTCATTGCCGGACGGACGCCTTGATAAAACAAATCACTTTCCAAATATATCTGACCATCTGTGATCGAAATCACGTTGGTCGGAATGTAGGCCGAAACATCGCCAGCCTGAGTTTCAATTATGGGCAACGCCGTCAGAGAACCGCCACCATTAGCGGGGCTGTACTTGATCGCGCGCTCGAGAAGACGCGAGTGCAGATAGAAAATATCGCCGGGATACGCCTCGCGGCCCGGAGGACGCCGCAGCAACAAGCTCATCTCTCGATAGGCCGTGGCGTGTTTTGAGAGATCGTCATAAACCACCAGCACATGCTTGCCGTTATCAAGGAATTCCTCGCCGATGGCGCAACCAGCAAATGGCGCAATAAATTGCAACGCCGCCGGAACGCTGGCTGTAGCGGATACGACTATCGTGTTGGCCATCGCCCCATGGTCTTCAAAGGTCTTTACCACGCGCGCCACGGTGCTGCGTTTCTGACCGATCGCCACGTAAATGCAGATCACATCCTGGTCGCGCTGGTTGATTATCGCGTCGATAGCGATGGCAGATTTGCCTGTCGAGCGGTCGCCAATAATCAGTTCGCGCTGGCCGCGTCCAATCGGCGTCATCGCATCTACAACCTTGATGCCGGTTTGTAGGGGCTCGGAAACGTCGACGCGAGCAACTATGCCCGGCGCAACGCGTTCGATGGGCCGCGTTTTCCCAGTATTAATCTCACCCTTGCCATCAATCGGACGCCCAAGCGAATCCACCACCCTGCCTAGCAACGCGTCCCCTACCGGCACAGACATAATTCTGCCAGTGCGCCGCACTTGGTGGCCTTCCTTGATCGATTCGTCGGAGCCGAGGATAACCGCGCCGACGCTCTGTTCTTCGAGATTAAGCACCATGCCCATCACCGATTCCTCGCCCTGGACGGGAAATTCGATGAGTTCCATCGCCATCACCTTATCGAGACCATAGATGCGGGCTATGTTGTCACCGACCATCACGACCTCGCCAACTTCGGACTTATCGACGTCCTTGTTATAGGCTTCAATCTGCTGACGAATTATGGTGCTTACTTCTTCGGGTCTGATTTGCATATCTATGCTCCGTTCGTTCGGTTGCGCCTAGAGACCAGCCATGTCCGTTCCCATGCGCTCCAGTCGTCCTTTTATGCTTCCGTCGTAAACTACGTCTCCGACCCTGACGACTACTCCGCCGATCAGTGAGGGGTCTCTTTCGGTTCTGATATTTATTTTTCTGGCAGTACGTTTCTCCAGCGCCGATTTGATCGCATCTACCTGATCTTCTTTAATCTCAAGGGCGCTCAGAACAACAGCCTCGCTTTCGCGCAGAAGATCACTAGCCAGAACATCCAGCTCGCGACTAATCTCGCGCAGCAAACTAATGCGCCTTTTATCAACAAGCAAATGAAGATACGCTTTGAGGTTGGAGTCGATACTGGTTTTAGTGCATATCTCGTCGAGCATCGCATGACGCTCCGCCAGAGGTACCAAGGGGTCGGCCCAGTAGCGCACGCTTTCATCCGCGTACATAATCGAGCCGGCCAAAAAGCCAATTTTATCGCGATAACCTTCGACGTCGCTCTCGGCGAGCGCGATGCCGAATATCGCTTTGGCGTATCTTTTTGCTATGATGCCTTCGTCCATGATTTATCCGTTGTCGGCCACGTTGGTATCGACGATTTCGCCAATGGTCTGTTTGATAATTTGCGCGTGATCCTGCTCGCTGACTTCGCGGCCTAGCACGCGAGAAGCTACCGCTACCGATATTCCGGAAATCTCTCTGCGAAGTGAGGCGCGAACGTCATCAATCTGGCCCTTAATCTCAGCGTTAGCCTGTTCGCGCAGGCGCGTCGCGTCCTGCCGTGCTTCCTCGATTACGCGCTTCTCTTCGACCTGTCCTCGCCTTCGCCCGTCTTCAACCATCTTTACGACATCGTCGTGAGCCTCGGCAAGTTTGCGGTTGTATTCTCCGAGCAGCTTATCGGCGTCGGAGTGTTTTTTCGCGGCCTCGTCGATTTCACCCTTGATATCAGCCTTGCGGCCATCAAGAAACTTAATCAGCGGATTCCACATAAGAAGGTAGAGGATCGTCAAAAGTGCAAGAAAGTTGAACGCCTGGATGGGAAGGGTCAGGTCAAATCCAACCGTTTTGCCCCGGGGCGCATATCGCGCATCGTACACATGCTTGGCGTTCTTCATCGTGAAATCGGGATGAACCAGACGTTCATCCTCGAAAATCTTCTCGATGGTAGCCTTGCGCTCTATGGCCGCATCATCATTCAACTCGATGCTTTTGTCCTGCCAATAGAGATATCCCAATCCGCCTGATACAATTACGTATCCAACCAGGAATATTAAAATGATTTTTTTCTTCATCGGTTCACTGCCGCCTGTTTTCAAAAATATCGAAACTTACTTTGCCATAAGCAAGAGCGCAATGACCAGAGAATAAATACCGGTCGACTCCGACACAGCCTGCCCAACAAGCATGGTTCGCGTAATAAGCCCCTGCTCCTCGGGTCTCTTCGCTATACCTTCGCACGCCTTACCTGCGGCAAAACCTTCGCCGATTCCCGGGCCTATCGCACCAAACCCCATCGCGATACCTGCGCCAATAAAGGAACCCGCCTTCATGATTGCGTCTGCCATCTCTGCCATTTTCAGATGCCTCCAAATGTTTAAGTTTCTGCTACGCCTTCAAATACAACAGGAGAAATATTACAAATGCATAAATGCTGGTACTTTCGGCAACCGCCGCGCCCAGCAGTAATGTTTTATTGATTGATGAACCGACACGCGGGTTTTTGCCTATCCCGGCACATGCCTGCTTGCCGACTAATCCGATTCCCAGACCCGGCCCTATCGCGCCCGCGCCCATCGCTATACCCGAACCTAATAGCGCAGCCGCAGCCGGTATCGATCCGGTTAGCAAACTACCGGACTTCAGGAAGAGAAGCAACGCGGCCACAAAACCGAAAACCGCCGGCGATGTTCCCAGCGCCTGGCCCATCAGCATTGTCATAGTCACCTTTGCCGCACAGTCGGGATTGCGAGCAATCGATTTGCACGCCTCCCCCCCGGCAAGACCGGTTCCCGCGCCAGACCCAATCGAACTCACGCCGACCGCGATACCCGAAGCCAGCATAGCCATTGCGAAAACTTCGTTGACATGCAACGTGAACATGCCGGTAACCAGAAAGAGTGCAATAATAAGTGAGAAAATTCCGGGCGACTCGCTGATCGCCTGGCCTATAAGCATCGTTCGCATCAATTCGCCGGAAGCCTTGGGTTGCCGCGACATGCCGAGTGCGGCCTCGCGGGCAGTATAGCCCTCGCCGACACCACTGCCGATAGCTCCGAACCCCATCGCACAGCCTGCGCCGATGTAGACGGCTGCTTCCACTAGTGATTGCGGATTCAAGTCTATCATATCAACAATGCTCCATTATTCGGCCACCGCTACTGCCGTGTAGGTCAGCGCAAGCATCGCAAAAACAAATGCCTGAATCGTTCCTACGAATATTCCGAAGAAAAAAATCAAAAATGGCGGAAGTATGGCGTATTGGACCAACTGAGAAATCACAACAATAATAATCGCGCCGCCAAAGATGTTGCCAAACAAGCGGAACGGCAAGCTGATGGCCTTGCCTACTTCGCCGACTAAATTCAAGGGGAACATAAATATGTTGGGCAGCCATTTGCCATGAATGACAAAGCCAGGCTCAAAATATTCTTTGAGAAATCCCCAGCCCTTAGCTTTTATTCCGCTGAGATGCGCTACTGGAATCACGATAAAAAGAGCCAACGCAAGTGTCGTGTTGACGTCGCGGGTAGGCTCCTCAAATCCCGGTATTACGCCCATCATATTGCTAAACCAGATAAAGAGAAAAAGGCTGCCGATGTAAGGCAGGTAGGCGCGACCGCGTTCGCCGAGTGTCGAGCGAGTCAGGTTGTCGAACATCTCCACAACCATCTCAAGCAAAAGCTGCAATCTCGTAGGAACTTGTTTGATGCGAGTGTAGACCGTGAGGCTCAGCAGAGTCAGGACACCTATGACCACCCATGTGAAAATAATCGTATATATATTTATCTTGCCGAAATCGCCTAAGGCGGGCAGCAACCAAAATGTTTCTGGAGTAAAATCTAATTCCATGTCAGTTTTCTCCGACGCGAGTGCGTGTGTTACCGAAAAAAGAACCTATCGCACCCGGGAAATAATTCCTCGCCACTTCCGATCCGATCAGCGCGAAGTTGGTCACGAAAATCGCACCGGCAACGGCATATACATTTATTTGTTCAATAAAAAATCCGATTGCCAAACAAATAGCAATCAGACCGTATCGAGTAACCAGATTCATCATCGCGGCGCGGACGTTAGCGCCCACAACCGCTTTGGACTCGCCGCCGCCCATCTTCATGATTCGGCTGGCGGAGAACCACATTTTCGCAATACTGGCCGAGCCTCCAAGCAAAACGCCAAACGCCACGGCACTCAGCCCAAATTGCAAAAGCACAAGCATAGTTGATACAGTCAAGGTTGCGGAAACAAGTACTATGCGATTGCGAAATTTTCTGAATTTATTCATCCAGCATCCTGCCGCAATTTTCCTGCATTCGATTCACTCCTTACTGTCAAAATCCTTCATTATGGCTCGGTACGCCTTAAAGAACCCTCCGAAGATTCCCAACAGCATCAAGGTAATCAGAAAAATCGGCTGCGTATTGAGTAGAGAGTCCAGAACATAACCAAGAGCGGCGCCTCCTAGGACCGACGCTATCGCGGTCCAGATTACTGCGAAGGCCCCAAATCCCAACATCTCTTTCGCTGGTCTGGGTTTCTCTCTCTTCATAAATTACCGATTTGAAATAAATTGGGTACAAATATTTTTCGGAAGAATCGCCCCGCTACTTGAATTTTAACGTCGGGCTAGTCACGAAAGCGAGCGATTGTAAAAAATAATTTTCATTCGTCAATAGCAAACTTGCCGATTTCTTTTACTTCTGATACTATGCCCCTTCGAATTGAGCTTTCATAAAGGAAACCACCATGTTCAACGCAACCACAATATTGTCCGTCCGGCACAACGGCAAAGTCGCCATCGGTGGCGACGGCCAGGTTAGTCTGGGCGAGACAATCGTCAAACACGACGCCAACAAAATCCGCAAACTTCTCGACGGACAGGTGATCGTCGGATTTGCTGGCGCCTCCGCCGACGCCTTCGCGCTCATGGAGCGCTTTGAGGAAGTACTTCACGACTATCAGGCCAACGTCCTCAAAGCCGCAACCGAACTCGCCAAGCAATGGCGCACTGATCGCGTGCTGAGACGGCTCGAATCGCTGATGGCTGTCATCACACGCGAACACTCGCTGATGATCTCAGGTTCTGGCGACGTCATAGTCCCCAGCGACGGCATCATGGCAATCGGTTCCGGCGGCTCTTATGCGCTGGCCGCGGCTAAAGCGATGGTCAAGCACTCAAAACTCACCGCCCCGAAAATTGTCGAGCAGGCCCTATTAATTG
>CAYSUZ010000075.1:0-6734 GCA_964434335.1 uncultured Planctomycetota bacterium
AAGGTCTGCGTTAATGCCCACGGCTTTGAAGACGGCTGGGATGTCGAGCTGGGCCTCAAGACCGAGATCATTCCGCTTGTTAGGCCTTACGGACTCTGGGCGGGCAACGTCTTTCGCGGCATCGTCAAACTCGATGGCAAGCCCGTTCCCTACGCCGAGATCGAAGTCGAGTATCGCAATGCGCCCGGCCAGCCCAAAATAAAAGCGCCGACCGAGGCGCACATCACGCAGGTTATCAAGGCCGACAGCAACGGCGTGTTTTGCTACGCAATGCCTCGCGCGGGCTGGTGGGCATTTGCCGCGCTAAACACTGCAGATTACAAAATGAAACACGACGGCAAAGATAAGGATGTGGAATTGGGCGCGGTCTACTGGGTCAAAACTTACGAGATGAAATAGCATGCACATTGGCGATGGCATACTTTCCGCGCCGGTGCTGATAAGCGGAGCCGCACTTGCCGCAGCCGGTACGGTTGTTGGGTTGGCGAAGATGCGGAACGAAGATATCCCGCGCGTGGGGATTTTGTCTGCGACGTTTTTCGTTATTTCGTTGATAAATATACCCGTTGGCCCGACCTGTGTACATCTTGTCGGCAGCGGCTTGGCGGGCCTGATATTGGGTTGGCGGGCCTTCCCGGCGATACTTGTGGCGCTTACGCTTCAGGCGGTTTTTTTTCAGTTCGGCGGACTGACGACGCTGGGGGTCAATACGTTTTGCATGGCTGCGCCCGCAGTTGCCATGGGATTGCTGTTCGGTCCGATGATTCGCAGAAACAACGGGTCGCCGGTTGTCGCCGTTTTTTTTACCGGCGCATTGGCGATTCTGATGGGATCGATTCTGGTAGCCATTGCGCTTGTAGCCAGCTCGCAGGACTATACTGTGCTCGCCGGATGGGAATTGCTCGCCCACTGTGTTTTGATGGTTGTTGAGGGGGTTTTCTGCGTAGTTTGTGTCGAATTTTTGCGCAAGGTCAAACCCGAAATTTTGAGGTTCGAACAATGAAGTACCGATCGATAATGCTGGCGCTGGTCGCGTGTGCCGTCTTTGTCGCAACGGCTCATGCTCACGGAGTGCGCGTCTTTGCCAAAATTAATGATGGGCAAATTGTCATTCGCTCCCAGTATAGCGGCTCCGGCTCCGTCGCCGTGCAGGGTGGCAAAGTCCTAGCCAAGGCTCCGGACGGCAGGATAATTTTCGAAGGCAAAACCGACGGAAAGGGCTTTTGCGTCTTTGCCCCAGCGGAACGGATTGATCTTGCAATAACCGTCAATGCTGGCAACGGCCACGTCTCAAAGTCGTTTAAGATTCTCGCCGATGAATTAACCATGTTCGACGAATCGGTTGTATTGCCTGCGACCGAAGCTACTTCTGAATCTGTGCAAAAAACTTCACCGACAACAAAGGCAACGTCCAAATCACCTGCAAAAAATCTTTCTTCCGAAGGACGCACACAATTTGGAGATATCGAGGATGACGACATTCGCCTGCGCGACGTACTCGGCGGGCTGGGCTGGATAGTTGGACTGACCGGCATTGCGATGTACTTCTTTGGCAGACGCAAAAAAGACGAGACGCAAGATGTATCCCGATGAAATTTTTGCCGTGGGAAAATCTTTTCTGCATCGCATGGATCCGCGGGCCAAACTCATCGTTGCAGTGGTATTCAGTATCGTAGTCGCGTTGCTCGACAACCGAACTGCCCAGGTTATGGCGCTGGTTTTTTCGTCGGCGCTGGTTGCGCTGGCGCGTTTGAATATTGGCAGGTTGCTGCGCCGATTGCTCGCGGCCAACGTTTTTGTCGCGATTCTGTGGCTTACTCTGCCGTTGGCAATTTCCGGCGAAGCTGCCTTCGAGGCGCTGGGGCTGGAGTTTAGCCGGGCGGGGCTCGAGCGAGCACTTGCGGTAACGCTCAGGCTCAACGCAATCCTTGCCGCGCTCATCGCGCTGCTCAACACCTCGCGTGTGCTCGAACTCGCCCACGCCGCGCGGCACTTCCGCGTACCCGACAAACTGGTGGTGCTGTTCTTTTTCACCTTTCGCTATCTGTTTGTTATCACCGCAGAGTACCGCAGCCTGCGCGATGCAATGAAGATGCGCGCCTTTCGGCCACGAACGAATCTGCACACCTATCGCACCTTTGGCAATCTCGTGGGAATGCTGCTGGTGCGCAGCCACGACCGCGCCGAGCGAGTTTATCAGGCCATGCTCTGCCGTGGCTTCAAAGGCCGGTTTCATCTCCTCTCGCACTTTGCTCTTCGGCCTGTCGATTGCGTTGCCGCCGCTGCCATGCTATCCTTTGCCGCACTTCTGGTGGGAATCCAATGCAAGCTGATAACACTCTGATAAAATTGAGCAGCGTACGCTATGCTTACGAGGGGCGACCTGTCCTGTTCGAATCGCTCGACTTCGCGCTGTGCTCCGGCGAGCGCGTTGGCATTGTCGGTGGCAACGGTTGCGGCAAGACCACTATGCTTCACATCGTCATGGGCCTCAAAAAGCCCGCCGCAGGCAGCGTGGCGGTTATGGGCAAGCGGATGGATTGCGAAAAGGATTTTGCGCACGCGCGTGAGCAGATTGGTTTTCTTTTCCAGGACAGCGACGACCAACTTTTCTGCCCGACGGTCGAAGAAGATATCGCCTTCGGCCCGCTCAACCTCGGCAAGACCCACTCTCAGGCCCGCGAGATCGTTCGCGAGGTGCTGGCCGAATTGGGGATGAGCGGCTTCGAAAAGCGCGTGACGCATCGCCTTTCTGCCGGCGAAAAACGCATGATTGCTCTGGCAACCGTGCTGGCCATGAAGCCGCAGGCGCTTCTGCTTGACGAGCCGACCGCCTCCCTCGCGCAGGACCATATTGAGCGGTTGGAAGAAATTCTCGCCTCCATGAATATCGCCTACGCGATTGTTTCGCATGATGTGCAATTCCTCCGTCGCACTACCGATACCCTCCTGCGGCTTGAAGATGGAGTGCTGCGTTGCGATTCGTAGCAAAAGACTTCCCCTGCCCGCGCTCCTTTCATATAATGTTCCCGTAACGTAAAGGAGGCTTGTATGAAACGGATTACGCTTTGTATGTTTGCGATTTTGATTCTGGTTGTCTTGGGTTCAGGCTGTGGACACGGCCTGTGGTTTCCTGAGACGGAATTCAGCCGCAGCTCTGATGAGTGGGGCAGTCGAGTTGCTTACGATATCGACGAAGACGGCTGCGCGGATTACTTCAATTATCTCGACCCCGATGGCCGCCGCAAAATTATCGCCTTCGATTACAACGCCGACGGCGAGCCGGACTCCTTTGTCAATCTCGACGAAATAGAGCCTTCGCGATGTCGGCATCTCGTCATCATCCTTGACGGCTTTCCCTATGACCTTGTTAAGGATTATTACGATAAGGGCAACCTGCGTTTTTTCCACCCGCCCAGCCGCGTCGTCGCGCCGTTCCCCTCGTTGACCGATCTTTGCATTGGCGAGGCGCTGGATCACATTTCGAGTCCGGCTTATGAGTCGAAATATTTTGACCGACGCAGGCAAAAAATGGCGTCGGCTAACTGGGACTATCTTATGTTGAAAAATGAGCCTTGGGTCAGCGAGATGGACTATCGCGGGCCGATCCTGCTCGATACCGTTTCCTACATCTCGCCATGGCAGGTCATGAAAACTCACGTCTCGCAGGCGCACTCGATGTTTATGCAGCGCGACCGCAAGGAACTTATCACTTACTATGTTGCCAGCGCTGGCATGGGCACAACCAACGGTGACGAAGGCCGCATACGCTGTCTGGCGTTGATTGAGCGCATGGTCGAGCAGGTTATCTGCGAGACTCGCGGCATGGTCAAAATAACTATCTTTGCCGACCATGGCCACACTAGCAAGCCCTTTCGCAGCCCGGAACTCGACCCCTACCTTGAGCAGCGGGGCTGGAATGTTACATCGCGGCTCAAGAATGACAGCGACGTTATCCATATTAAATTCGGCTTCCTGACTTACACGGCGATGCTTACTCGCAACGCGCCGAAGCTCACCGCCGATCTTGTTGCCAACGACAAAGTAGAACTCGCCGCCTATATGCTGCCCGGCAATGCTGTCTGTGTCAAATCTGCGGCGGGTGAGGCGATCATCCGCAAAAAAAACGGCCGATATTCTTACGAACAATCAACCGGCGATCCGCTGATGCTCGGTAAAATAATCAAGCAACTCCGCGCTAACGGCAAGATCGATGCCGAGGGCTTCATCGACGACAAGGCTTTGTTTGACGCGACTGTAATGCACTATTATCCCGATCCGCTGCGGCGATTGTGGCGCGCGTTTTACGGGATAGTCGAGAATGTGCCCGATGTTTTGGCTTGCCTCAAGGATGACTACGCCTGCGGAGCCTATGGCTTCGGCGTTTTTCTGAAAAAAGCCAGCACTCATGGCGGACTTAATTACGTCAATTCCGTAACCTTCATCATGTCCACCGCCGGGCCTCTGCCCGCCGCGATGCGCACCGACGAGATACCTGTCAACCTCTCAAAATTATTTAACCGCCCATTTCCTTATCGCCGATAATGCGAAAGCAAACGGGGCGAGAAAAATCCCGCCCCGTTTTTTGTGGCTACGTCCGTAGCCATGATCGATCATGATGTCGTTGACGTTTCGTCCGTCCGGCAGCCAAACCTCCTTATGATTTTTTGAATCAGAATAATCCTCTTTTTTTATTCATGCTGCGATGTGTGTTTTACGCAGAATAAATTTGCCGCATATGGATTGGCTAATGGCATAAAAAAAGCCGGGCATCACGCAACGCCCGGCCTGGTTAAAGGATGTTGTTAATCCTGATCCGTGTCCTCTCCTGTCTTTTTGCGCAGGAGTCCTGTGGTTACAAACAATGCTGCGCCTGCCGCCAAAATCAGCGCGGCGCTGGTTGGCTCGTGTATAACAGTGGTAGTGCCGTAAATTCCGCCGACCGTTATGTCGGAGTATTCGTCGGCAATGACAAGTTCGTCCATAAAGACGGTGTCCGAATTATCTTCGTAGTAATTGTAGCCATAAAGGAGATTTTCAGTTTCCATTATAACTCTATCTAACTTTTGGAGGCTGCTATCGACTCCGCTGAGTTCAACCGAGCCGACGAACGCGGCGTCTTCGCCTTTGAAAACGCCCAGTGTTGCGTCCGAGTAATTACCGTCCTGATCCTTGGAGAGATGAATCTCAAAGGCATAGTCGGCATAGGGGTCGTCGCTCAGGTCGTAATTAATGTAGGCCGTTTCGTCGCCAAGTTGGATGAAGAAGTCCTTATCGCCCTCGCCGTTGACATTCAGGCCGACGCTTAAATCGTTGTCTTTGTCGAAGGAGAAATACGCCATGTCGCCGTCGCTCATCTCGCCCCAATCCCATCGAAACAAGAAACGAATGTATACGTCGTCATCCTCTACTTTCGAGTTCAACTTGCGGGTTGTGTCGTAGTGGTCGCCATCGCAATAGCCCGTAAGAAGTGCAACTTTGTCGCCGCCGTTGATATTGCCGACCTGCATCGGGACTTCCCGCAGATTGTTGGGGTTGTCGCTATGAGTCGCGTCGGCCACGCGAAGAACCATTTGTCGCCTTTCCAGCTGCCTTTCCAGCCGTCTACCGTGGTGCCTTGTTTGTCCAAGGATTCCCAGTACTGTCCGTTTGTAGAATAGTCGAACGATTCCTCGGCGATCACATCGGCCAGCGCCGAGTTTGCCGCTATCGTAGCCAGTGTTAGAATGAAAATAGTCAGTGCTCTGAGCTTCATGACTGCCTCCGGGTTTTCCTAATTAGTTTTTCTAATTGATGCAAAAAAGGATGCGACTATGGATTGATAGATTTGAGGATTGACTATTCCCTATACGAATTGCAATATTCATGCCGGAGACCTTGCGCGTGGCCTGTTTTTTAATCCCTTATATTACGGATGGTTGAAGAAGAGCTTTTGCGTGAATTCTTTTTTGTGGGCAATGTGTCCCCATCTTGCCAGAAAACGTCCCGAAAATTTGCCCCATGTGACGTTTCTTGTCATGTGCGCTGAGGGGTGGGTTTGTGTTGGGGAGGCGCTTGCGCAAAAAAAAGCCCCGGAATAATCCGAGGCTTTTTGGTTCGCTGCATATTGGATCAGTGTTTGAACATATCGAGCGCGATTGCGATGCGCTGAATTTGGCTGGTGCCTTCGTAGAGTTCCATCACGCGCGCGTCGCGGTAAAGTCGCTCTACCGGATAGTCGCGGATGAAGCCGTAGCCGCCGTGAACCTGCGTGGCCATGTGGGCGCACTTCGTGGCTGCTTCGCTGGCGTAGAGCTTGGCCATTGCGCTGGCCTGACCGCAGGGTTTGCCCTGGTCCTTGAGCCACGCCGCCTTTAGCGTGAGCAGTCTGGCGGATTCGGTCATCACCGTCATATCCGCGATCAATTTCTGCACGAGTTGGAAGCCGCTGATGTGCTGGCCGAACTGCGAGCGTTGCTTGGCGTAGGTGATCGATTCTTCGAGCGCTCTCTGGCAGACGCCGACACACTGTGCCGCCACACCCGCGCGGGCCGCGTCGATGGTTGTGATCGCTACGCGGAAACCACGATTGACTTTGCCGAGTACTGCGTCTTTTGGGACGCGCATATCTTCGATGATGACTTCCGAAGTCGGTGAACCGTGCAGGCCCATCTTCTTCTCAATCGTGCCGATCGAAAATCCTGGCGCCTTGCAGTCGACCGCGAAACAGGTCATGCCGCGTGCGCCTTTGCCCG
>CAYSUZ010000076.1:0-6648 GCA_964434335.1 uncultured Planctomycetota bacterium
AGGCCGATGGTATTAAGGGAATCTATCTCAAACCGCAGGCGATCTTTGTATGCGTCGTCGTGGTCAGGAACGCGCTCCGCGAGTCCTTCCCAGCACAATTCCTCGAAATACTCTTCGACAGTTTTGCCTTTAGGCGGATCGAATATCGGGAAATGCAAAGTATTGAAATCCATCTCCAGATTGCAACGATTGGCGATTAGAACCGTGTTGCTCAGGGCCTCTTTGTGCTCCCCAACGATCTCGGCCATCTCCTCCATGCTCTTGAAGTATAAATGATCGGTGCTCATCTTCATGCGCTTCTCGTCGCTGATCAGCTTGCCGGTGTTGATGCAGATCAGTGCGTCCTGCGCATCGTAGTCGGACTGGTTTATGTAGTGGAGATCGTTAGTAGCGACTAGCCCCAAACCGGTGCGCTTCGCAATTTCCACGGTCCCGTCGTAAATTTGGCGCTGCTCGGGGATCCCGTGATTTTGTAATTCGAGATAAAAATTTTCTTTGCCAAAAATGTCGGCATATTTGCGCGCGACAGCTTCGGCAGCGTCGATATCCTTGCGCATAATAGATGCGGAGAGCTGCGACTTAATGCAGCCGCTTAGCGCGATCAAGCCGTCACTGTGCTCACGTAGGAGTTCGTCATCGATACGTGGTTTGTAGTAAAAACCCGTCAGATAGGCTTCGCTGGCAAGTTTTATCAGATTGCGATAGCCGTTCATGTTGCGTACGAGCAGCGTGAGGTGATATGATGTGGACTCGTTTTCGCGTGCGCTTTTCTCGCGGCGACTTCCGGGCGCGACGTAGGCCTCATAGCCCACTATCGGCTTGATGCCGGCGGCCACACAGGTTTGGTAGAAATCGATTGCGCCAAACATGTTGCCGTGATCGGTCAGAGCAAGCGACGACATTTTGTTTTTCACAGCTGCGGCGACAAGCGCTTTAACAGTGGCAGCGCCGTCAAGCAGACTGTAATGACTATGGACGTGAAGGTGAACAAAGCCTGACACGGATCCCCCTTTCCGCTGATGATGATGTGATAAGATGACCAAAGCGATGCTAGCAGAAGCACATCGTAAAGTCAAGACGGCCCGAGAGCAATTATGCTCTTAATCACTGCGAATAATTATTGTATAATGATTTATGCACTGCCAGAAATGCAAAATTAAAATGCGAGAAGAAAAACGCTCGTTTCACAAAAAACGCAAGTGGATTTGCCCACAGTGCGGCAAGGTACGCATGCAGCAACAGAGACCCAAAACAGGTAAACAACGCCCATGAAAGTATCCGATTTTAATTTCGACCTGCCCCGCGAGATGATTGCCTCCGTTCCAGTGGAGCCTCGGGATTCCTCCAGACTGCTGGTTTTGCGGCGAGATAGCGGTGAGATCGAACACCGCGTTTTTACCGATATCGTGGAGTATCTCAAGCCCAACGACCTGCTCGTGCTCAACAACACCCAGGTCATACCTGCCAGAATTAACGCCATCCGCAACACCGGCGGCAAGATGGAGATGCTCTTTCTCGAACCGTGCCGCAACAGCAAGAAAAAAGACGGGCCACACTGGACCGCGCTCGGCCAGGCCAAGGGCAAACCCCAACGCGGCGAGACGCTGCAATTCGCCGACAACGAAACAGAGGCCACGATACTTGACAAGTCGCCCGAAGGCATCTACACGCTTGGATTCGCCCCGGAGACCGACGTAATCGCCATGCTTCAACGCGCCGGGAAGCCGCCGCTGCCGATGTATATCCTTCGCTCGCGAGAATCGCACGATACCAACAAGCTTGATCCCGAACGCTACCAGACCACCTACGCGCAGAAGCCCGGCGCTGTGGCTGCGCCGACTGCGGGGCTGCACTTTACCGAGGGCCTTCTGAAAAAGATCGCGGGGATGGGTGTAGAGATCGCGCGAGTTACGCTGCATGTGGGCTTCGGCACGTTCCAGCCGGTTCGCGTCGAAAATGTCGTAGATCACCAGATGCACCGCGAACGCTACTCCGTAACCGCCAAAAACGCGGAAAGAATCGCCACGGCTATCACCGATGGGCGCAGAATAGTCTCTATCGGCACGACCACGACGCGCGTCCTTGAGACAATAGCGCAGAAAAAAAATATCGCAGCGTGTTCAGGCTCGACCGATATCTTCATTTATCCGCCCTACGACTTTAAGCTCGTAGACGCGCAGATAACCAACTTCCATCTGCCCGAGAGTACACTGTTGATGATGATATGCGCGTTTGCGGGGCGGGAAAAAGTTCTTGCGGCATACGAGCAAGCCAGGCACGAGGGTTACAGGTTCTATTCGTATGGCGATGCGATGCTTATTTTATAGGCTTTTGCTTGACAAGCACGGTTTTTGAATTATTATTGCGCCTCTGAACAGCCGAAGTGGCGGAATGGCAGACGCGCTAGGTTCAGGACCTAGTGAGGTTATCCTCATGGGGGTTCGAGTCCCCCCTTCGGCACCATGATAACAAAAAGAACCGCAAGGATTTACGAGATCAACTCGTACCTTGCGGTTCTTTTGTTTTTTGCAAAGCGTTCTTATCTCTGCCGATTTATTTCTTGGCTTTTTTGTCCTCAATGCGCTTCAAATATCCTCGGGCCGCGCCGAGGCAAAAATTAAGCCGCTCGGTTCCGGACGACTTGTTCATTGCTTTGTATTTTGCGTCAACATCGCTATCGTATCCTGCGCGTGCAAGAAAGTCCGATATCAACAAATACAAATATTCGCGATTCGGCTGTGACGTGCGCGGTTCAATTCTTGTAATCAGATATTTGATATATTGAGTTTCGCCGGCATCAAAGCTGTGCTTGATAACCTCGGCGATGTCGCACAGAGTGGGATTGTCGATGGACTTCAAGGTCTCGTACGCCTGTTTGAATTCGCCTTTGTATGCCTGAATACGCGCCATGCGGCCGCGGAAGGAATCCATGCTAAGCCGAAAGCCCTTTACGTTTTTGCCTAATTCAATGCTCTTCGCGGCCGTTTTCTCAGCATCGTCGTACAATCCGGCCTCGGCCTGGATCACGGCGATCGACATCATGGCGCTACTCTCCCCATGCTGCCATTTCATCGCATATTTTTTGGCTTCGGAATACAGCCCCGCCCGCGCGATGGCTTCGACAATCTGCCCGTATTGCCAACGATGCTCGCGGTTCCGGTCGATCTGCCACGCCTGCTCAAAAGTTTTCAGCGCGGCCTCTTTCCCGACCGCCTTTGCCTCGACAATGGCGACTTCACAAAGTCTCGAAGATGTCTCTGGATTGGATACAATTGACTTTGCCTCATTAATCAATTTGGCCGCCGACTTCTTGTCGCCGGACTCGACCATAGCGGATGCGATGGCAAGGAGTACGGGGAATCTGTAGGAATCGGATTTGATTTTCTCCAAGGTCTTAACGGCCGAATCTGTCAAGCCCATCTCGGCCTCGACCTTGGCGATCTCCGCGTAAAAATAAGTCGGATTGCTTGCAATCGGCTTTTCCTTGGCCTTCGCAAGCGTCTTTTTCGCCGCATCCACTTTGCCTGCCTTAGCCTCCAACAGGGCTATCTGTGCAAACGCCCGCCCTGTCTGTGACATATCATGCTTCAGCATCAACTCTGCCGTTTTTTTCGCGTCATCAAACTTACCGGCCTCGGCTTCGGCAATCGCTATGAACATGTGGCCGTCCGGGTAAAGCCGCTTCGCCACTTCGAAATCCCCAACCTTTATCGCAACCAGCATTATGGATCCGATTGCATAATCCCGATGGTACTTCCCTTTAATACTTCGAGCGGTTTTTTCGGCCAGATCGTACAATCCCGCTTTGGCCTGGGCTTCGGCGATTTCGCGCAGAGCATGACCATATGCATCACGTTCTCCTTTAAGCGGCTGAACCGACGGAGCATCCTTGATGGCGCGATCGAAAATCTTTATCGCGGCTTTCCTGTCGCCGGTCTTCGCCAGAAGCATCGCTAGGTTCAGATTACCGGGAGCATTGCCGCCGATTTCGGTGGCTAGTTTTTCAGCCTCCTTGACCCATTTTTTTGCTGAGGCCATGCACTTGGCTTCGTCATAGGGTGTGATTTTGCTGTCTGTTTCGGATGTGGCGGAATTTTCTTTTTCAGCCTCAATTTCTTTGGTAGCAACTTCCGACGATTGCTGCAATTCTCCGCATGCTACGTCTGTTTTCGTGCAGCCGTCGCCGACAAGCAACAATGCTATGAGTACCGTTAATAGATATCCGCTTTTCATTATTTTCTCCTCCGTTGCAATGTGCACGCATTTCACCTATACGAAACATAATATATTATTGGACGCTTTGCTTGACAAAAAGTTCGCGGATTTTCGGGAAAATTACAAATCCACAAAAAAACGCAACACGCTTATTACGGCTATATGCGAAAACATGATTGTAGAATAGAGGAGGTTGTGTGAGTGGGTTTGGAGGTTGGAGATCAGCTACTACGAGCAAAACTCGTCATATCGAAATGTGGGCGATTGTGTGGATGCTGCACATGTCTTATTGCAGATGCCTGATTAATGTCTAATCAATTTGGATTTTCAATTTTCTTCTACTGGCACAAATCCATGTTTGGAAAATATTGCCTTACCTTCTTTGCTGGACACAAAGCGAGCGAAATCCCGTGCCTTAAAGGGATACTTTGTGTACTTCAGTACGGTAATTGGAATAGTCTTGATTATGTTGATGTCTTCGGGGATTTCAATGACTGCCATACGGTTTTTGATTTCATCGGGACACAGGCTAATGTTGCGCCAATTTAGCAACACATCTACTGAGCCGTCCGCAATCATCGCAAAAGAGGATGCCTGATAGTTTATTACGGAAACGACTATGATGTTTTGTTGTAATTGCGGCAGGTTGGAGCGATTGATAACCTTTATAGCGAGGCGACCCAACGCACAAACATTTTCGTTGCCGCGTCCCACCGTAACGCCTGGTTGTATTACATCATCCCATGTCTTAATATTTCCGTCCTTCAACACAATCGCACCCATAATGTGCTTGCAAACGTTTGCGTCCCAGGTAACTATATCCTCGGCCTTCATTCTGTCTGTATAACTATTCGAGCCGGGCATAAACAGGTCTCCCGCCTTGCTCTCTCGGATCATCTTATCCAGAGAAGTCGTGCCAGAGTAGTGGCATTCAATTTTTATACCGTGATGATGCTTTTCGAATATTGCGACAATTTCACTCACCGGCTTGACCATGTTATCGCCGATATAACATTCCAGCACTATGATTTGGTTTGCGTTTTGATCGTCGGCATTGCTTTTCGACGCAGAATCATCGTTTGAGCGCGGCAAAATAGCTGCCAAAGCCATTATTGGAAGTACAATCGCAAATACTATCAGAAAGGTTGTGCGTTTGTTCATGAGGTATCCTGCCAAAACACAGAAAAAATCCAGAACAATAAGATGCCTTTGGGATTTGAGTAAACGAAATGATATTGACAATATTTATTGGTATTTGTGTATCAAATACTACACTGTGCCGCCCCATCCATTCTCAATCGGAATGCGTGTTGGTGTCTGCGTAAGAAAGATTGAAGGGGGCTGGCTCACCACATTTTTCGCTGAGTTTGTTAACTGATGCTTTGAGTTCAATCATCTGCATCTCGCGGTTGACGGCAAGTTTGTTAAATCGCTCTAATTCACCGACCTTGGTAGCAAGTGCGGCACTGGCCGCTTCGGCTTTGTCGCGTGCATCCTGGACTTCACGTGCAGCTTTGACGCGATCTGAAATGTCGATAAACGCCTCAAGCAGCATTGTTTCCCCATGAATTTCGACAGGAACAACGCTTTTAAGTATAGGCGTCAGTGTGCCATCAGCGCATTTTGCCATTCGCTCTGAGAGGTTAATGTCCTGGCCCAGGTTGAATATTGGGCACTTATCCCTATCTGCGGGACAGAATACATCATGGCAAATTTTTCCGATTACATCCTCACTTCCAAGCTTAACGAGATCCTGGGCTGATTTATTGAACTTTACAATCTCCCTTTTGGAATTTATCATCATCATCCCAACAGGGGTGTTTTCGAATATGATATTGAGTTGTTCTTCTGACTCCTGCAGCTGCTTGGCACGCGCTTCGAGCATCGTTTCATTCTTCTGCCTTGCGGCAATATCATCTTTAATCCGACAGCTCATCTTATTTATCGTTCGCGCCAATCGCCCGAATTCCATGCTCTTAGGCGGTTCGCATACCAGACCGTATTCGCCTTCGCCAACCTTTTTGGCGAAATCAGTAAGCGCGAGCGTAGGACGCAGCATTGTTCGCTGTACAAAAAAGCCTGCCGAAATTACCACCGCGGCGAAAAGTGCTACCATGCCCCACATAATATATTGGAGGTGTGTTTTGTTTGACTCGATCTGCGCCTGCATCTCGGATACACCGTTTTGCACAACGAAAATTCGGTTGCGTATTGCTTTTGTGTTATCGCGAACGATCTTTTCGCAGACGCTTATTCTCTGCCAAAGTATGTTTGCCTGCTTCTGCAGTTCGGCAATTCTGATTACGGGTTTGCCGATTTCGGGTTTTTCTTCATCTTCAAGTATGCAGCCCGGGTTTTCGATGATGAACACAATCAGGTCTGAGTATTCGGTCAATTCGACCTGCAAATGCCTGTGATTGGCACCATGCTCAA
>CAYSUZ010000077.1:0-6644 GCA_964434335.1 uncultured Planctomycetota bacterium
TTAACTCCTTTTTAGAAAATCTTTGCCAAATGAAATTTATTTTATTATCGCCAGACCGTTCGCCACGGAAATGACTTCCACGTCCTCACCCTTGCCGTAATGCTTTTCGGAATCCTGCGCCTGCGCCCGCATGCACACCGATTGCCCGGTTTTGGGATCCTGTGCGGTTATCTCGCCGACCTGCCCCCCGGCAAACGCCGTTGCCACGACGGCCTTGCGACCGACCAGCGATGCGGCATTGACCTGCGAGCTCGCCTGCTGGCTATGCAGCAATTTGATGAGTTGATACAAAACGAAATAACTCACAGCACCGCCCGCAGCCGCGAACAGCAAATGATCCACACCCGAACCAAGCGGGTTCCATTTGTTCGCAAGCGCGAAATAACCCACGATGCCGAACCCCACCAAAAACAACAGCAGCAGTTTGATGCTCAGTGCCGCCGGGCCACCACCCGCATCGATATCCAAATCCGCCTCGATGTCGGCATCGATGTCAACCTCGACGTCGTGCCCCACGCCCGAAAGCAGCATGAACACCAACACGCCGGTCGAGACAATCGTTATCACGATGTACGCAATTTCCATCGTTGTGCCCTCAAAAAAGAAAACTCGTTTTCAAAGTGTTTGAGCCTGGCCCTGCTCGTCCTATTGCTTTTTGGCGTAAGTAATCGCCACGCGTTTGGACACGCAAAGGTACACAAACCACGCCAAAAGAATCCCCACAGCGATAAGCAATTGGACTGTTATAGAAGGCACCATCGCCCTTTTAATGCGCATCGGCAGACCCGATGCCGTTAACAACAAAACGAAGACAGTCAATCTGTAAATCATCCCGAAAATCAGGCATGCCTTGGCTATGCCCACGGCGTGAGGCCGCACGGCCCACAAGCAACATCCCGCAAAGATAAAAAAACCCAAAACCAACGTGCTCATTAGAGCGTCGATTACAGCCAGAGTACCAAACTCCGGATAATGGGCGCTGACCAGCTTGACATCATCAAGAGAGATACCAAATATGATCACACTTAGAACCGGCATAATAATCGTGAAATAGATACACAAAAACATCAGCCAGCCACGTACACCATATAAGTTTTTGGTAACATAATGCTGCGGAGGCTGGTTGTAATAAGGGGGCTGGTTGGAATACTGGCCCTGGGGCGGTGGACATTGGCCCTGGGGCTGATGATACTGCGGCGGTTGATTAGAATACGATCCCTGCTGTGGCGGCTGCGGCCCCTGCGGAGGATAATTGTTCTGTTGCGACTGCCCCCACTGTGGCGGCTGAACGGGATTGCTGCCGTCCGGCGGGTTACCGTTTTTCGCTTCGTTTTCCATAAACACCCTTTCCAGAAAAAATTATTTGTCGTTAAGCCTCGCAGCATACGTTATCGCCACGCGTTTGGACACGCAAAGGTATACAAGCCACGCTACAAGAATCCCCAGACCGATAAACAATTGAACCACCAAAGTCGGCAGCATCGCCGTTGTGATGTACGTCGGCAGGCCCGACGCCGTTAAGACCAAAACGAAGCCCGTAACCCTGTATATCATCCCAAAAATCAGGCAAGCCTTGGCTATCTGCACTGCGTAAGGCCGCACGGCCCACAAACTGCAACCCGCGAAGATACAAAATCCCACAAGCAACACACTCAGTATCGTATCGACGACTAATACGTTGCCAAACGCAGGATAACGCCCGATGACCTGTTTGACGCCTTCGAAAGAAACGGCAAATGCAATCACAGTCAAGACCGGCAAGATGATCGTAAGATAGATACACAAAAACAGCAACCAGCCACCCACGCCGCAAAGATTCCGCCAGACGTAGTAACCCTGCGGATGCCCCGGGGGCGCGCCCCACTGCCCCTGTTGCGGGGGCGAATAATAGCCCTGTTGCTGATGATACTGCGGCGGTTGATTAGAATACGATCCCTGCTGTGGTGGATACGGGCCCTGTGGAGGATAGCCCTGCGGCGGCTGATTGTATTGAGACGGCTGACCGGGGGCGTTTTCCTCCGGCGCATTATCGTCTCGTCTCTCGTTTTCCATACGTATCCTTTCAGAAAAAAATCTGTCCATCACTACGCGCCGCGATTTGTAAAGATAGCCGTAGATGATCGTGAACGGAATCACGTTAAGCAACACGGCAATCACAATCAAGCCGACAAATTCCAGTTATGATAAATGCGATGAGGATTGCAAAGCAAAGGCGGATTTGGCGTATGATAATTATGCCCTTCCCCCATACATTCAACCTTTGTATACCGTATGGAATACTTGCCGTCAATCTCTTTCCCCTCTGCTGTCTCACGCCCAGCGCCCCTGTCTGCACGCGGCAGAACTGCTCGCTGCGAGATTGACCTTTGCCTCGTGCGCCGCGGCAGGGTATAATTGCGGCATCGGTTCTCAGTCAAATGATCACACAAAAAGGAGCAGTCATGTCTATGCGCCTCAAAATCGCCGCGCCCGCAATATTCCTCGCGCTTCTTATCTCGCTCGCAGTTCCAGCCTACGCCGCCGACTCGCTGGCGCAGGTCTGCAACCACGCCAAGCCCTCCGTCGTCTGCATCATGGACGGCGAGAAGTCTGTCGGCTCGGGCGTCATCGTCAAAATCAAAAGCAACTACTACGTCTTCACCCTCTCTAGATTCGTCGGCAAAGAGGGCGAGCGCACCGTTGTCCTGCCCGATGAAAGCAGTTTCACGGCCGTCGCCTACAGCACCAAAGCCGAACGCGGCATCGCTGTGCTAAAAATCAAGGAGCCAAAAAAGATCAGCGGGGCTAAAACCGGCAAATTCGAAAAACTCGAAATAGGCCAGAAGGTCATCGCCCTGGGCCTGCCCGACGGCGAGGAACTCACCGCGACCTTCGGCATCATCAGCGCACTGCATATCGAAAAAGACGCCGCCAAACCCATGGCGAACTACATCATCACCGACGCACTCGTCAACACCCTCAACTACGGCGGGCCGCTGGTCAACATGAGAGGCGAGGTCGTCGGCATCTGTGGCCCGAGCAGATCAGGCATGGCCCTGGCGATACCCATCGAATATTTTATCCAGATCGCACAGGGCGCAACCCAGCCCGAAGGCGTAACCCCGCAGAGTCTGGGCCTGAGCGGGATCCAGGATCTCACCTATTCAATCAAGATCAAATACAAAATTGACAAAGGCGCATGGATTGGCAAGGTAGACAAAAATGCATCCGCCTACGAAGGCGGCCTGCGCAGCGGAGACGTCATCATAGAAGTAAACGGCAAGCCCGTCACCAACGCCGATGAATTTGTCAGCCTCATCGCCAAATACGAAATCGGCAAAAAACTCGCCATCAAAGTCGTGCGCAAAGAAGGGAGCAAGATCGTAAAAAAATCTCTCTCCATAGAAACCGCCGAAAAAGAATCCGGCGAAGGTGTATCGCTCTACGGCGAGACAACGCAAGCCATCCCAACCGTTACCCGCAGCATAGAACCCGAAGAAATCGCCGCGATAGTTCGTAAGGCCATGCCCAACATCGCCTCGATCGGCTCGACCACAGGCGGCCCGTCTGGATTTGTAATTCTCCAGAACAGCAAATACAGCTGGCTGGTAACCGATGCCTTCGCAGTAGGCAGTGCAAAAGAAGTCACCGTGCGTTTTGCCCTAAGCCACCCCGACAAAAAAGGAAAAGAATACATCCAGGCCCAAGGAGAGGTTATAGGCGTAGATAAGATTCGCGGTATCGCGGTAATACAGGTCGCTCGCAAAAACACACCCACGGCGTGGTCTGCCAACACCGAGCGCAAGACCCCCGTCTGCTCGCAGGTCGTGATCGCAGGCTCCACCTGCCAACGCACAGGCATGACTTCAAGCGGCGTCATTTCCGCCAGCCGCAACATAAATGCAGCAGCATTTTATCCGGGTTGGATGCTGACTGACGCACTGATAAACAGCGCCAATCGTGGTGCGCCCGTACTCGACATCAACGGAGCGCTCGTAGGAATGGCCGTCAAAGGCAAGGGCGGCTACAACGCAATGGGCGCGATCGTCCCGCTAAAGGAACTGAAAAAGATCGCGAGAGAATTGGTCAAAAACGGTCAAGTCGAGCGCGGCTACATCGGCATCAAAGCGCTTTTCGCGCTCAGCGCCGAAGATCGCAAAAAACTCAAACTCAATATTCCCGTTGGTCTGCGCATCGGTGCGGTTATCGACAAAAGCCCCGCCGCGCAAGCGCGTCTGAGCGAGGGCACGATTCTACTAAAATTCAACGGGCAGTGGATCCGCAACGCACAACACCTCAAAATACTCGTAGCAACCGCGGAGATAGGCAAGTACGTTGATATCGAAATAGCCGTCGACGGTGTGCGCAAAACAATCCGCATCCAAATAGGCAAAAAGCAAGACTAGCACCGCCGCAATATTGCGAGGCCACTATTTTTTGACGGGAGGCTTGTCATAAATGTAGAGGTATTGCGACAACACCAGGCAAACTCTGCCATCAATGATCTCGCAACTACGCTCAACGCGACCTGGATGAGTCATCCTGCGATCGAATATCGGCTCTCCGGTTTGCATATTTATTACGTATATTTGAATTTTCGCAAAGTACTGCCTGATATCATGTCTGCCGTTGGGTGATTTTTGTCCCGTTGGTTTGCTTTGATAAGAAAGGTTAATGGATCTTAAATAACGGCCTTGCGCTTTCGAGTACATACTAGACATCCCATATGCTGGCTTCTTCCATAAGGCCTTACCAGTCTTGATATCGTACAAGGCAATGTTCCCAAACGTCCAAAACAACACACTGTCGTCCTGCATAAGTACTTGCTTGAAATAATAATCCAAGTCTATCTTGGTGTAAGTTGCAGTTAAGCCATCAAACAACACCACAGATTTATTCCTGTCGGTACGACTGATAACCATATAGCGTCCGAGGGCTTTGGACCTAATCGCTTGCGATCCCCGGCCAAGGCTCTTATTAAAAATTTCCTTGCCGTTAAACATGTCAATCACTCGCGTCGCGCCACCATTATCGCGTAACGTCAGCAACCTCTCTCCCGCGATTTTGAATTCCCCGTCAGCGCCCTGGCCCAGTGTCATGCTCATACGAAGTCTTCCGGTAAGTACGTCATAAGTCTCGCACACCCTTTTGCGGCCAAAAATAGTTGTGATCGAATCGCCAACGTGCAACACATGCGCAAATTTGCCCTCTCCCCTCACCTTGCATACCAACCGAGTCGAACCATCAGCACAGTCCACAAATTTCACCAATCTTCCCTCAGCGGATCTTGTCACAAAAGGCACAAGATTGTTCGATGCCAAAAAGCTGCTGTGTTGCATCCTACGTACGCTGGATTGGCCGTTTTTGGTCCAGAGCGTCTTGCCTGTTTTAAGATCGATACAATAAATCCGTGACGGCTCACAACCCATCAGATTGTTATGCAGCGCCTTGGCGCAAATCACAACCGTCTCACCACTATAAAGCGCCCAGCTAATTTCTGCGGTCAACACAGCGGGTGGCTTTGTATAGGTCAGCGTAATAGTCTTGGGTGGCAAGCGCTTATGGAAATTATTAGGATCGCGTGGCCTGTAGACCACCTCGACCTGCTCGCCAAACGCCTTATCTTTTACAGCCTCCTCTACATCGCTGTATCTTGCTATCGGATGGCCAGCGACCGATAATATCTCATGGGCGTTGACCAAACCCTTTTCGATGGCTTCATCAGACATCTGATGCATAATATCATTGGTGTCACGGCATAAACTGAACCCCAGCCATCCCCGCGTCATGCTGTTGTACCAAAGCTCCGCGCCAGTTGTGAGATCGTAACACTCGACCATAGCGCCGCGACGGATCAGAGTTTTGCCAACCATGCACTCAGGCCGTCGTCCCATAACCGGCATAATGATATTTTGATAAAAATAAGGCGAGGAAATAACTTTCTTGCCATTTTTGTTAAGGCCAAAATTATCAAGTTTAATCTTATGCATTAGTTTGGCATCAGGATCAAGCACACCCTTCCCCTTCGCAATACTGGATTGTTGATTCACTTCCGCCAGCCTCGCAGCCACAAACTCCGCAGCAGAACGACCGTCGGAGACAACCGCGCCAGAAATCCCGCCTAACCTCTCCAGCGTGTAACGCGCAATATAGCCTTCGCCAAAACTCCACGCCAACCGCTGCGCGATCTCCAGGACTGGCGCAAGGTCAGGGTGGTCTTCATAATTGCGCATCGCTATCTTGCACCATATCAGCGCGAGCGAGGCATCGCCGCGCTTCTCGCTATCGCGCACGATCCAAGTCAACCCCTTAAGCCCCGCAAGGCTGTTGGGATATTCAGCGATCAAGCGTCGCCTGTCATAATTCTTCTCAGGCGTACCCGCATCAATCGCGGCCAGCACCACTGCGGCTTTGGCTTCTTCTGCCAGATAAGCTGAGCGACCATGCTTCTTCATCAGTTCAGTCATTCTGGCTGTCGCTTGAAAATGCGACGATATTTTCAGCGTGCCACGCATAGCAATCATCGCATCCTCTGCGACAAGCACCCTGCTATATGTTTCGAACGCCTTGCCAAAATGCTCAACACCTTTCTCCTCATAAATCTTGGCTATCAACAACAACACCTGCGCTGTTATGCTTGGGGATCTCGAATGTTTCAGCGAGAG
>CAYSUZ010000078.1:0-6631 GCA_964434335.1 uncultured Planctomycetota bacterium
CTTCGCGCCGGTCATTTCCATAACCTCCGCAGCAACCACTCCGCCATCAATGCCGCTGTTGCCGGCAATTGTGCGGATAGGAATGCGAAGCGCGCGCGCGATAAGATCGCGGCCCATTTTTTCGTCGCCGCGAACCTTTAGCGATTCGACTTTTGGAATCACCCGCAGTTATGCCACGCCACCGCCAGGCACGATACCTTCTTCGACAGCCGCGCGAGTCGCGTGCAGCGCGTCGTCAACACGCGCCTTCTTTTCCTTCATCTCGCTCTCTGTCGTCGCGCCTACTTCGATCACAGCGATGCCGCCGGTCAGTTTGGCCAGTCGTTCGTTGAGTTTTTCTTTATCGTAATCCGAGGTGCTGTCCTCGATCTGCTTTTTAATCTGGGCGATGCGCTCCTGGACTGCTTTCTTGGCACCCGCGCCCTTGACGATAATCGTATCGTCCTTGGTAACCGTTATCGATTCCGCGCTGCCGAGGTCCTCAACAAGCAATGATTCGAGTTTGATGCCAAGGTCTTCACTCACGACGCTGCCGCCTGTGAGCACCGCGATATCCTGCAACATCGCTTTGCGCCTGTCACCGAAACCCGGTGCTTTGACCGCACAGCAATTGAGCACGCCGCGCAATTTATTTACAACCAGTCCTGCAAGAGCCTCGCTCTCAATGTCTTCGCCGATAATCAGCAACGGCCTGCCGGTCGCGCTTACGCGCTCAAGCACCGGCACGATCTCGCGCAGCGAAGAAATCTTCTTCTCTGTCAGCAAGATGTAGGGATTGTCCAACTCGCAAGCGAGGGTGTTCGTGTCGTTCATGAAGTAAGCCGAAATGTAGCCGTTATCAAACTGCATACCCTCGACCAGATTCAGCGTCGTCTCGATAGTCTTGCCTTCTTCGATCGTGATTACGCCTTCGCGTCCAACTTTGTCGAAAGCCTCGGCGAGCAACTCGCCGATCACCTTGTCGCCGTTGGCCGAAATCGTACCGACCGACGCGATTTGTTCATTGCGGCGCACTTCGACGCTAATGGCCTTGAGTTCCTCGACCGCACAGTCTACCGCCTTGTCGATACCACGCTTAAGCGCGATGGGATTGACACCAGCAGTAACGGCGCGCAGGCCTTCGTTATAGATTGCCTCAGCCATGACCGTGGCGGTAGTCGTGCCATCGCCGACGACGTCGCTGGTCTTGCTCGCAACTACGTTGACGAGTTTTGCGCCCATATTTTCAAATGGATCTTCAAGTTCGATTTCTTTGGAAACCGATACGCCGTCTTTGGTGACGACCGGGCTGCCAAAGGATTTCTGCAGAATAACGTTGCGGCCAGTCGGGCCCATTGTAACCTTGACCGTATCGGCAAGTTTTTTGATGCCTGCGCGTATCTTGCGCCGTGCATCATCATCATACATCATTTGCTTCGCCACGGGATTCTCTCCTGTCTGTTACAACTCCGCCGCCCGGGGGCTGCGGAAGGGGATGTCGTGTTATTCGATAATGGCCAGAATGTCGGCCTCGCGCATAATCTGATATTCGTCGCCGTCGATCGTGATCGCGGTTCCGCCGTACTTGGCAAACAGCACCATGTCGCCAGTCTTGATACTCATCTCGCCCACGCCGCCGTCTTCGAGCGTCTTGCCCGGACCAAAAGCCACAACTGTGCCCTTTTGGGGTTTTTCCTTGGCGGTATCCGGCAGAACTATCCCGCCAGCAGTGCGTTCTTCAGCCTCCATCGGCTTTATAACAACGCGGTCGCCCAGCGGCCTGACGTTGATTTTTTTTGCCTTGGTCATATACTCCTCCGATTATATAAATCCGTTATTATTTTGATATTCATCTCTCCGCTTCGCACCGTGCGAGACGGCATAAATTCTTTTTCAACAATCCGCAGACTATTCTATTTTGGCACCGTTCTTAAGCAGAAACTCCATCATCTCTTTTTTGCCATGTTTCTGGGCCATTTTTAGTGCGGTAGCACCCTTGTCGCCAACGGCATTAACGTCCGCTCCGTTTTCAATGAGCTTCTTGGCAATCTCGATATTGCCAGTACCCGCCGCATACATCAAGGGGGTCATTTTTTTTGCATCCCGACCGTTAATCGGCAAACCCTTGAGCAGGAAAAGCTTCACCAAATCAAGATTCTGTTTCACAACCGCCAAGTGCAACAGGCTTGATCCATTGACATCACGTATCTTAAGATCGGAACCGCCCGCGATCAGCAACATAATCATATCTTTCAAATTGCCCGAAATCGCAACAAACAAAGCCGTCTGCCCACCCTTGTCAACCGCGTCAATCCCTGCACCTCTGCCAATAAGCAACATGGCAACATCCTCATGCAACGTCTTAAGAGCAATATGCAGCGGTGTGCTAAATTCCTTGTCACGAACATCGACCTGCGCGCCACCATCAAGCAACATATCGGCAATTTTGGCATTACCCATATAGGCCGCCCAGTGCAGTGCAGTGTAGGTTTTAATTTTGTCTGCCATTTTGAGAACTCTGGGATTCGCCGCAAGTATCCTGGTAACCCTATCGGAGTCGTCGCTGAGTACCGCGTCGATGATCGGCTGCCCCGTCGTCAGGCCTTGAGTCAACAAAAACTTTATCATCTGCGAATGGCCCTTAACCGAAGCGATGTAGATTGCGTTTTCGCCGATCCCATCCAGTCTGAGAATGTTAGCGCCCTTGGAAATCAGATACTTCACGATTTCAACTTTGCCACTCATCGCGGCGTCAAGCACCGGCGTGTGGCCCCATTTGTTCAGCGCATCAATCTGCGCACCGGCCTCGACCAAAACCTTGACCGTATCAATATGGCCCTTAACCGCCGCAAGATGCAAGGCGGTAAAAGCTACCGGGTCAACCTGCATGACATCAACGTTGTACTTGATAAGCACCTTGACCAAGTCCGTGCCGCCCAACAACGACGCTTGCAACAGCAGAGTTCTTGTGTTGTTGTCGCCCATCGCCGATTTGTGAACGAAATTCGGATTAGCCTCAACCAATTCAACGGCCTTGTCCCAATCCCGGGCTGCTATAGCCTCTCTCATCTGTTTGACTTCTTCCTGCGAAGGCAACGGTTGGTCAAACTGACCAAACGACACCGCCGGGAATACCATCACACCGACAACAGCGATCATTATAAAAATTATGCACTTTCTCATGTCATGCTCCTTGTTTTGCATACATCAACGACTACATCATTCCAGGCATTCCACCCATACCGCCCATACCACCAGGCATTCCACCCGGCATACCGCCCGGCATTCCAGCATCCGCATCGGATTCATTAGAAATAATGCACTCGGTAGTCAGCATCAGCGCCGAAACACTCGCCGCATTTTCAATAGCACTGCGCACTACCTTAGCCGGATCGATGATACCGGCCTCAACCATGTCGCAATACTCCAGCCTATCGGCGTCGAAGCCGAAAGTCTTATTGCCGTTGCTTACTTTTTTGAGGACCATAGCGCCCTCTTCGCCCGCGTTAAACGCGATCTGCTTGAGAGGCGCTTCGAGCGAGCGACGAATAATGTCGACGCCTACCGCCTCGTCGCCCTCAAGTTTAATATCATTAAGGCACTTCTGTGCACGCACCAGAGCTACTCCGCCACCCGGCAAAATACCCTCTTCGATTGCAGCGCGTGTCGCATGCAGTGCGTCTTCGATGCGATCCTTCTTGGCCTTCATCTCGGTCTCAGTCGCCGCGCCCACATTTATCTCGGCCACGCCGCCTGCCAACTTCGCCAGTCGCTCCTGCAACTTTTCGCGGTCGTAATCGCTGTCAGACTTGCCGATATCTACGCGCAACTGCTCTATACGAGCACTCAATGCCGCTTTCTTGCCAGCACCCTCGACGATGATTGTATTCTCGGCAGTAATGATAACCTTCTTGGCCGTACCCAGATCGGATACCGCGACGCTATCAAGATCGATGCCCAGATCCTTAAAAACTACCTTGCCACCAGTAAGCACGCCAACATCTTCGAGCATCGCTTTGCGACGATCACCGTAGCCCGGAGCCTTGATCGCACAGCAGTTTATCACGCCGCGCAATTTGTTGACCACCAACGTAGCCAGCGCTTCGCCCTCGATATCCTCGGCGATTATCAGCAAGCTCGCCTTGGCCTGCGAGAGCTTCTCCAACAACGGGATAAGTTTGGCGATGCTGCTGATTTTGTCTTCGTAGAGCAATATGCGTGGGTTATCCATCTCCACGCGCATGTTTTCGGGATCAGTCACGAAATGCGGCGAAAGGTAGCCGCGATCAAACTGCATACCTTCGACGAGGTCAACAACCGTCTCAATAGTCCTGCCTTCTTCGACTGTAATCACGCCATCCTTGCCGACCTTGCCCATCGCAGCTGCGATCATCTTGCCGGCTTCAGCATCATTATTAGCCGCTATCGCTGCGACCTGTTCGATTTCCTTGCTGCCCTTAACCGGCACACTTAGCCGCCGCAGCTCCGCAACCACCGCCTCGGTTGCCTTGCGGATGCCGCGATTCAGCGCCATCGGGTCGGCCCCGGCGGTAACATTTTTTAGCCCCTCGACGAAAATCGCCTCGGCTAAAACAGTCGCCGTCGTCGTGCCATCACCGGCGATATCGCTGGTCTTGCTGGCAACTTCTTTGACCATCTTGGCACCCATGTTCTCCACGGGGTCCCTCAGTTCGATCTCTTCAGCCACTGTTACGCCGTCTTTGGTAACACTCGGTCCGCCCCAACCTTTGTCGAGAACGGCATTGCGACCCTTGGGGCCGAGAGTGGATTTGACAGCACGGGCCAGTTTCTGTACTCCGGCGCACAACGCCTGGCGCGCATCGGTCTCAAAGGAAAGTTTCTTCGACATGGTATACTCCTAATTTGCCTGACTTGAACCCGAAATTCGGGATGTCGCAAACGCTATGATTATATGTTTGTAATTTCTACTTGACAAAAACAGAAGCGGGGATACTACACGCATTTCCCGCACGATGCAAGCAAAAAAGCAAAGACCGTACCAACACAATTTATGCTCGCACAACGGCGTAAAAACTCAGGATTAACAGGCATTTACAGGTGATTGCGTACAATGGAGAAAAACCTATCGAGTGACATATTGGCGCGGCTCGACCAAAAAGACTGCCATATTGTCATCGCGGGCAAGTCTAGCTAAGACGTGATGTTGCACGATACTCGCCGCACAAAAGTCCGAAAAGTCTCCGGCTGTATGCAGTGGAGCAAAGTCGCCGCGCAGTTTATAGCCCTTTTTTGTCTTTAGCAAAGATGGCCGTTATGCGCTTGGTCGTATTGCCGGACTTCAGATCGGGCGTGCACTGCGCCGCGTCTTCCCCGTCAAAGATCCGAAAAAAGGTCGTAACTTCGCGCGGACGAATAGAGCGCATACTAAACTCCACACTCTCATCGTTGATCTTGCGGCGCATCAACATATCCACTACTCCGATATCGAGTCGCCCCTCGGCGTCACGAGACCAATTCTGGAAACAAATCTCAACGTAAAATTCCTCGTCGCCGCCATCAATCACAAAGCGCCAATACTGGCAAAGAGCATCGGGCTGGTTGTGAAACATGCTGTTCTTGATTTTGGGATCGTTGTTATTGACGGCTTCGAGCAAGCCCTGATAGATTTCGCGGTTCGGGAAAAATCCGCCTTCGCTCTTGATAACATCTACGGCCAACTCGCGCAATTGCCCGTGCCACTCATCGTCGGCGCGGATGTGTTGCATCGTGGTAAGACTGCAAGATGACAGGAGTGTCGCACTCAAAACGGCCAGCAGTAATATTGTTCGCTTCATATTGCCCCCTCTCGGCCCATGACCGGGCCGCAAAAATCACTTCAGATTTTCTATCTGATTCTTTATTCGCTTGCGGAATTCCTTATCCTTGCACACTGACAGGGCCTTGCGGAAATACTCCAACGCTTTTTCATTGTCGCGTTTCTTGTGATAAATCAACCCTATCATATAGTAGACCGAGTCGTTAGACGCGTCAAGCGCAACAATAGCCTGCAAATCCTTCAAGGCCGCCATGAGATCGCTGCCTTCGTAATTCAGCCGCGCCCTCTCGAACAGATAAATCACGTCATCAGGCTCAAGCGCGACCGCTCTATCCAAATCCAGCAACGCCTTGTCCTTGTTGCCGCGCAGTATATGCACCCGCGCTCTGTGGTAATACGACGACGCATCTTTCTCATCAAGGGCGATCAACGCCGTATAATCCTTCTCAGCCGCCTCGCGCTTGCTGATGAAAACGTAGAACTTGCCACGCTCAATCAGAGCGTATTTCAGTTTAGGAAAATTTGTGACCGCCTGGCTGTAACACAGATCGGCTTTTTGTACTTCGCCAACATTTAAGTAATACCTGCCCAGCAGATGACACACGCGATAGTGATACGAATTTAGCCGGAAAGCTTCGGTAGCATCGAAAAACGCGTAATCCTTATTGCCAAGCATAATATGGATGAGTCCGCGAACGCAGTAATTCTCATAATCGTCTGGCTTCGCTTCTATTGCTCGGCTCGCAAGACTAAGCGCCCTGGAAAGTATCTCTCGCTTTTTGTCCGCATCTTTTTCCTTAACCGACGCCGAAATAATATCGCCCACCTTCAGCCGCAGCAAGCCCGGATCGAGAC
>CAYSUZ010000079.1:0-6589 GCA_964434335.1 uncultured Planctomycetota bacterium
ACTCCGCCATATGCACCGCAAGCTTTTGCGTGTACTTGTCCCGCACCGAATAATTCCGCAGGTCGCCTTCCGTCAAATGAAACTCCACCAGATCCGGGCCAAACTTCACCATATCCGCAACATCCTTAAACCGTACGATCAGCCCCCACGGCAAGTCCAAATCCGGCACTAACAATCGCTCCCGATCGCTGCCGAAATCTCCCTCAACAAAATAATCATCCGTCGCAATATCACGCCGCGCCACACAACCCACCAACTCATCGATACGCTGCGGGCTTACGCCCTTGCCCGGACTGCGCGTCGTTATCATCCGGCGCTCAATCACGCCCCCCGCCGCAATCGCACACGTCGCAACCAGGCTCTTGCCCAGCGCCTCGCGGTTCATATACTCCCCGCGCGTCATCCACCGCCGCGGCACGCCCAGCGACCGTTCCACCACCCGAATATCCTTAACCATCCCGATAAATTCGTCAGGCTCCAGACTCGCCGGATGATCCGGCCCTTTCATCGTACGATCCAGCGTCACATGCTTCTCAATAATACAAGCCCCCAGCGCCACCGCCGCCATAACCGCCGCATAGCCGCGCTCGTGGCCCGAATAGCCCACCGGCACACCGTATTTAGCCCCCAGCGCCGGAATACACCGCAGGTTCAACTCGTCAAATGAGGCAGGATACGTGCTGTTGCAATGCAGCAGCGCAAATTCCGCCCCGCGCGACTTCAAAAACTCCACCGCACACTCAATCTCGCTCTCCGACGACATCCCCGTCGAAACAATCAGCGGCAGGCCCATATCGCAAAGATGCCCCAAGAGCACGTTATTAGTCATGTCCGCCGATGCCACCTTGAAGGCAGGCACGCCCAGACTTGCCACAAAATCCGCGCTCGTCACATCCCACGGGGTACACAAAAAAACGATTCCCTTCTCGTCGCAGTATTTTTTCAGCGCGACAAACTCCTCCGCGCGCAGTTCGTTCTCCTCCAACTGCGGCAAAACATACTGCAACTGCTGTTCACGCTCCACGACTTCGCTCAGGTCGCTGCCACGATACAAACTCACCAGATCGCGCTTCTGAAACTTCACTGCATCGGCTCCGGCCAGCACCGCCACGTCGACGATAAGTTTCGCCAAGTTCAACTCGCCGTTGTGATTCAGTCCCGCCTCGGCTATCACGTAACTCGCCTGTCCAGACCCGATATTTTTCGCGCCGATTTTCATTCTTGCTTATCCCGCAACTCTCTCTTCGTTCGCGGCAAACCGTAACCCCTCGGACAAAGTCCCAGATGCCAGCCCAGCACTACCGCACTCATCGCAAGCTTTGCGCGCAGCCTCCGCCCCAACCCTAGTGTCGCCACATTGCCGACCGACAACATCAACAGGTTCAATAAATGCCGCAGCGTCTTGCCCACCCGCAACGTCACAGCCATAAATGTGCCATGGTGTTTGCCGAAATATCGGTACAACGAACGATGGTACTCCACCTTCGCCCGCGCCCGAAATACGGCCTTGCTCTTGCCCTTCAAGTGCACTGCCCGCGCCTTCGGCACCAGATAAATCCCCCAGCCCGCGTCGCGCATACGCCTGCACCAGTCGGTCTCTTCGAGAAAAAAGAAAAAACCATCGTCGAGCATCCCCACGCGATCAATCGCCTCGGCCCGCACTATCATGCACGCCCCCAGCACCGACTCCACGACCACCGGCTCGGTTGCGCCTTGTGTTCGACCCGCGCCATATCTGCCAGGATTAAGCGCGCGCAACAGGCTCTTGTTCAACAATTCCATCGCCAGCGTCGGGAATACTGAAGCGCAATTTTCTAGCTTTCCATCCCGCGAAACCAACTGTGCCCCTGCCATGCCTACTGTCAGTTCGGCGTCCATAAATCCGACCAACTCGCGCAAAGTCCCGTCGTCGACAATCGCGTCGGAATTCAGCAAAAACACATACCGCCCACGCGCATCCTGCATCGCCTGATTATTCGCCGCCGCAAACCCGCGATTATCCTCGTTGGCAATCAAGCGCACCTGTGGATAGCGCTGCGCTATCGCCTCAGCGGTTCCGTCAAGCGAGCCGTTGTCCACTACGAAAACCTCCAAATCGCAGCCGCCGTCATTGGCATACAACGCCTCCAGACACCCCAGCGTCATCTCGCGCGTATTCCACGTAACAACGATGACGGATATGTCAGGTTGTTGGCTCACTTTTTCACCCGATACACGGTCATTTTATCCTCGGCTTCCAGTTCGATATCGAGGCCAAATCGCTTTTTCCATCTCGCATCGTCGGCATCCACGTAGCACACAAACGCCAGTTCATCGCCCACTTTGTCATGAGCCATGAATGGAAAAGCGGCAATTTCCTCATCGGTAACAACAATAAAATCCACGTTGTTTCTGCGTGCATAGTTCAATATCTTTGCATAGTCCCAGTCCCCTCCCACTTTCGTATTCGGAAACCCCACGAGTGAATCCGCTGAGCACTCGGCATAGTAAGCCACCTTTTCATTGGTACTCATCACAATCGGATTCTCAATTCCCTGTTTTTTTGCATCCTCACATATATAGTCCCCGGCGACACGCTGTATCGTCTGCTCCTCACGCCGCGGCCTCGCACCTAATATCGCCATCGAGATCGGAGCCAGCGCGCACACTGCCAACGCGACTATCAAGGCCGTCCGCGCCGACATCTTGCGCCGGATGCGCCGCACAAGCCAGCCGCAGACCACCGCCAACCCCGCGCCAGCAATCGGCAACAACATCGCCGCAGAAAGCATCAGATGCCGCTTGCTCGGCAGGCCATTGTTATAAACGTTGATGGCCAACAACATCACCAACGCCAAAAAAAACAACCCCGCGCCAACTATCAGCGCAGTACCTGCTGGAATCTTCGGACGCTTGATTGCCGCAAAAAGAACCCCAATCACAACCAGTATCAGCGCACCGGAATTCACATACACCCACACTCTGAGCGTCGCCAGTATTTGACACATCGCTGAATGACGTTCCTTCTCCGCCGACATTATTTCCTGTCCATTATTCTCGTTGGCGGGTAATTGCACTTCGATAACAGGATCGCTCAGACCCAGCATATGCGCCACGCTTTTCTTCGGGGTAAGGGATAAATTAAACCCCGCTGGCGTATCGCTTATTTTCATCACATATGGCGCCATCACTACCAACGTCATCAACAACACGCAACCCACGCCCAGCACCTTCCTGCCGAAACTCCAGCCGAACCTGCGCGACAACAATATGAAGGCACCCGCCACAACACCCGCGCCCAGACCCTCTGGCCGCGCATTATACGCGCATCCCACGCACACACCGCATATCAGCAACAGCCAAAGCCGCCCGCTATGCAACGCCCACAGACAAAACCACAACGCCATGAATACGAAGAATATGTGCATCCCATCGGACATGATATCAGCCGTCTCACGCATAATATAGAAATGCGACGACCACAACAAAGCACCAAATATCGCCGCCATGCGCCCGAACAATTTATTACCGATATAGTAAATCGGCAAGACCGTCAACGCGCCCAACAGCACCGCGATTATCGTCCCCGCCGTTTCACAATCCACCCCAATCGCCGACGAAATCCCCGCCATCGTCAATGGCATCAACAAATGATACTCGCGCGCAATCGCCTGGTCGATCTGTCCCGCTTTGATCTCGCGCGCCATATAAATGAATCGCGCGCTGTCAGTGCTGATTGCGTAGGTATTGAAAACGACGACGAGTTTGAGCAACGTCGCCAATAAAATCAGAATCAGCACTATCTTAAAATCAGTGCGTCCATGGAATTGTTGTTTCATGAATAGAACCTTATTATATCTTCATCATTCTTCCAAAAACGGCCAACATCTTAGGCACGCTCGACCGTAACGAATATTTTTCCTCCACCGTATCGCGACACGTCCTACCCAACCGCTCGCGCAATGCCACCTCGCCGCACATCCGCAGCAGATGCTCCCGCCACTCCGCATGCGTCCGCGCCAGATAGCCGTTCTCACCAGCGTTAACAATCTCTTTATGCACACCCACCGCCGAAGCTACGCAAGGCACTCCCGCCGCCATGCACTGCAACAATTTTGTCGCGCACTTCCCCCGCGCCCACGGATCGTCGGGCAAGGGCGCGAGACCGACATCAAAACTCATCACGTCCGCACCTTCTTCAGCCTCAACCCATTGCTTTTTAATTACCGGCATATTCGGCAAATCGAAAAAATCGTTGCAAACAAGTTTGAGCCGCGCCTGCGGAAATTTTGTGTAGACATCCTCGAAAACCGGCGCGAGTTCTTCGATAAAAACCAGCGACTTCTTCCCGCCGATCCATCCCAGCACAATTGTCTCGCCGTCGTAATCAGCCTTTTCGGGATAAAGATCGGTGTTAATCGAAGTGGGAATGATGGCAGTGAATTCGTTATATTTGCGAACCATTCCTTCAAGATATGAATTGCCCGCAATCACGAAATCCGCCAGTTTGCACATCCGCACAAAAGCTCGCATCCGCGTCCATGAATGGTGCGTGCTTGCCCGCGACGACTTGTACATCACCGCATCATCAACATCAAAAACAATCCGCGCTCCTCCGCACCGACGGATAAAATCCGCCTGACGTTTCTTCAGGCGTTTCTTCTGCACGAACACGATATCACAATGCTGAAACTCGTTCTCCAGCGACTTCCATTCCGCGCGATTCTTTGGGAACACCGCAACGCGATCCTCCACGCCCGCCGCACGCAATGATCCCAGGTATTGCAACACGCGATACCTGCTCGCCGGGTGCTCGTAGCCCTGTATCAAGAACAGCACTCGCATCGTCATCACTTCGCCTGTTTAAGCATTGATTTGTAAATTTCGAGCGCCTCGCGGGACTGCCGCTCGATGTCGAAAAATTCTGCGGCCTTGTCTGCTGCGGCCCGCCCCATGCGCATCCTTAGCCGTTTGTCACGCGCCAGACGAACTATCGCGGCACGAAGATTTTCTACGCTATCACGCACCACAATACCGCAAATCTCATTATCGACGATCTCGGGCAGCATGCCTCGGTCTGCCGCTATAATCGGCCTGCCCAGCGACATAACCTCGCGCACCGCACGGCACGTGCCGTCGGAGCCGGGAACCAGAAAGACCTTGAAGTCGAAACAATTCACCACCGCTACAAAATCTTCCTTGCGGTAACCGGAAAAAATGACACGCTCTTCGATACGCAACTCCCTCACCGGCTCACGCGCAACCTTGTCAGCATTGGTGCCGCGACCGACAATCAGCAGTTTCAACTCCGGCACCGCGATCGCCGCACGCGCTACGGCTTCGAGCAAAATATGAAATCTCCGGTGCGTCTGCATCCGCGCAACTATTCCCACAACAATATCTTTGGGACCAATGCCGAGTTCTCGCGCTACGGCAGTCGATTTCGGCTGCGGCGCAAAACGATCTAGGTCCACCGCCCCATCAAGCAAAAACACATGCGGATATCGGCTGCGACGTTTTTTGCGGAGCCATTCCCCAACTTTTTTCGACAGCACGATCAGAGCATCCGCGTGTCCGGGCGGTTTGACCGGCGGCAGCCCGTCGTAGATCGAGCGGATGAGAAGCGGCCTGTGCTCGCAGCGTTTATAAGCCGCCAGAGCAATCCGATGATCATTGTCCATGTGCGTATGGATAATGTCGAACTTCTCGCGGTCAATGATCTCGGCCAGTTTCCGGGCGTCGTCGGCGTTGCAGCGCGAATTGCGATGCTTGCTCAGGCGCATGTCGCCGACGCATCTCATATCGCGTGCCGCGCAGCGCACCGCTACTATCGAACCACCGTCTTCGTCTCTGCCCGGCGCAAACATCACATCAAGCCCACGCTTCTTAAGGCTTAGCGCCAGATTCACCGCCGGTTCGGCAGGCCCTGTCCACTTGTGATTGCTGAACATATGCAAAACTTTTATCGCTGCCATTTTGGTCGCCAAAAATGATTTCTCTTTATGCTTTCGATAACTATATCACTAATGAGCTTTCGATCGCGCCGGTCGATTTTGCCGCCGCCGCGATAGGTTCGGAAAAACAGCACCCGGTCGCTAAGCGTTATGAAATTCGGAACCGCCGCGTTGAGCGCCGCCAGCGTGCGCACAATATCAGCGCTGCCGAGGTCCGTCCCGAAACGCACACGGTCGAGGTCGAGAAAGAAAAATTCAACCCCACCGGCATCCTCGCGCACCATAATATTGTTGGCCTTCATATCCTTATGCAAAATATCCGCATCGTGCAGCCGCGCAACTTCCATTGCAAGCGCATTAATAATACGCGCCTTGTCGCCGTGACTCACACTTTCACGGTCAAATTTCTCCCGCAGAAAAACATCCAGCGGTCTCGCATCTTTTAGGAACCGGCTAATAAGCCACGTCCGCCGCGCATGCGGCAGGCCCTTCTCAACATAAGCCAGCGGCTCGGCCACTCGCAGCCCGCGAACAATAAGCCCGTTGGCGTTAACCCACTCGCGCTTGAGCCGCGAACCACGCAGTGCAACTTCCTGAGTGCCGCGAATCCCAATGTCGTGCTCTTTGACGACAAACTCGCCATCTACAACACTCAA
>CAYSUZ010000080.1:0-6562 GCA_964434335.1 uncultured Planctomycetota bacterium
TGGGGGTTTACTCCGAACTTATTTCATCCTCATACGCTTATTAGCTCCATGTTTCTGCACGCTGATATCATGCATTTGGGCGGCAACATGCTATTTCTATGGATCGCGGGCGATAATATCGAAGACCGCCTGGGTCACGTCTGGTACGCGGTGTTCTATCTCGCCGCCGGTGTTGTTGCGACGTTGGTGCATTACTTAGGCGACACCGTTTCGAATATACCCTCGCTCGGCGCATCGGGCGCGATATCGGCGGTTCTCGGCGCGTATTTTATTTTGTGCGCCCGAAATCGCATCAGGATATTCTACTGGTTTTTCATCATCATTGGCGTAACGATGGTTCCCGCACGGATCGCGATAGGTATCTGGATACTTATGCAACTGTTCCTTGCCGCAGGGGACGCCACTGGTGCGGCCAGCGGTGTGGCGGTGTTGGCGCATCTGGGTGGCGTGGCCTTTGGGCTGGGGCTGCTGTATTTGCTCAAGGTACTCGGCGTTGTTAAAGCGCAGATGGTCTGGTTTAATCAAGGCGCAACGCGTAACAGCGGCAAGGCGTTTAACTGGTTTCACAATTCACCGCCGCGGCATACTCCGCCGACGCACAATCCGTATTCGCAATACAGCCGCCAGCGCAACCTCTTTGATCGCCATGGCCCGTCGCCCGTACCGGGCAACGTTGTTGTTAAACAGGGCCGCGAAGTTCTCCCGCACAAATTTACCATTATCGCGCTTAAACCTTGGCGCGCCAACACCGAGGGTGTCGTAGATGCGATAGCCTCTGCAGAGCGCCTGCCCTTTAACGCAGTGATGGAGCGGCTCCGGGGCGAGCATGGCGTGCTTGCCAGAGATATCGACGAGCCGCAGGCGATGGCTGCCGTAGCGCGGCTGCGCGATCACGGTGTGCCTGCTTTGGCACTGGCGAAAGTGCGTCTGCTCGACATGCCTAACACACATGCCATTGACAACATCATCGTCAGCGACGCCAGCTTTACGTTGTACTCTCTGGGGCACGGTCTCAACAAGCGCTTCCCCGATATTTTCCTGATTACAGCCGGAGTGATTCGCTCCGAGGGCGAAGGCAAGCCCACAGTGGTGGCCGACCTGTTTTTGTACGATCCGTGGGCGCGTTTCAGGCTGCTCGAATCCAACGCCCCCGGCGCCGAGCCGCACGAACAATTGTCAAATATTCGCAGCATGATCACGCGACTAATGCAGGGCAGAAACAACATCGTGATTAACAGCGGTGTACGCCTGCTGGTAGATGGCGGCGATTGGGCGCCGATGACCTTTGGCAGCATTGAGGATTATGATCGCTACGTATACTGGATGATGCAGGTAGTTAACGCCAAAAACCGCAAGTGGGCGTAACGGCGGCAGAATTTTTTTGAAAAGAAACCAACAGTGAAAAAAATAAAACGCATCGCATATTTTGACTGCTCCTGTGGCGTGAGCGGTGATATGGCGCTGGGCGCGTTGCTCGACGCGGGCCTGCCCCGCGCAGAGTTGCTCGGCGTGGTCGCTGGCCTCAAACTCGGCGGAGTCAAGATCAAGGTCTCCAAGACTACGCGTCGCGGCATCGGCGGCACACGAGCCGAGGTAATCCCCGCGAAAAAAGAAACTCGACCGCGCCACCTCGACGACATTCTCCGGATAATCGAAAAGAGCGGTTGCGACGAGTCGGTACGAAAAAAAAGCGTTGCCGTTTTCAAGACGCTAGCCCGTGCCGAGTCGCGCGTACACCGGATGCCCCTGAAAAAAGTGCACTTTCACGAAGTCGGCGCGGTTGACACCATCGTCGATGTTGTAGGCACGGTCGCGGGGCTGGAAATTCTGGGCGTGGAGGACATTTTCTGCTCGCCGCTTTCGGTGGGGACCGGCTGGGTCGATTGCGCCCACGGGCGACTGCCGCTGCCTGCTCCGGCAACTTCCGAGATACTCAAGGGCTTTCCCGTTAGGCACGCCGACGAAGACCGCGAGATGACTACGCCAACAGGCGCGGCGCTTATGGTGACTTTGAGCCGCGAATTTGGTACAATGCCCGCCGTGCGCCTTGCGCAGGTTGGTTCTGGCGCGGGCAAGGCCGATTCTGACGACGCAACTGTGCGCCCAAATTTGTTGCGCGTATTCATCGGCGAGACTGAAAGCCGACAATTATGCGGTGAAGAAATCGCCGTGCTCTCCGCCAATGTTGATGATATTACGCCCGAAATCTGTGCGTGGGCGATAGATCGGCTGATGGCCGCTGGTGCGTTGGACGCGTGGGCCGAGCCGATAGTAATGAAAAAAAACCGTCCCGCGTGGGCGATTTCGGCGATGTGTTCGCCGGATGCTGTTGTCGCGATTGAAGCGGTTTTGTTCCGCGAGACGGGTACGCTGGGCGTACGCACGCGGATTGAACAACGTCGCGTGCTCAAGCGCAAGGTTGTTCAGGTGCGCACTCGCTGGGGTGTGGTTCGCGTCAAAGTTTCACTGGATCAGGATATGCGACCCGGTGTCAGCCCGGAATTCGAAGACTGTCGAGCGATAGCCGAGAAGAAGGGCGTGGCGCTGCGACAAGTCTACGCAGCGGCGATAGCGGCGTGGGAACACGCGAAACCAGCCTCCAAAAAGTAACTCAGTGGATGGGGTGTGGTGGATATTTACGATACAGATCCCAAGGATACCGAAGAGCAAGATGCGACGTCGAAACGACAGTACATTCACGTCTTGTTCGATTGTTGTAATATTTATCAGAGAATTTACAGGCGTCGGGGGCAACGCGCTTACATAGGCTGGTGTCCGAAATGCGGGCGTCGCGTGAAGGTGCGGGTCGGTGTCGATGGCACGCAGTGTCGTTTTTTCCGCGCCGAATGACAGATCGTTAAACAAAAACTCAAACTACTCGTATACAGAAACACGCAATATATTATGGAATGGAAAATTGGAAAAAGCAGCGGGCGCTGTCTTGCCTGCGATAACGAACTTGCTTCCGGCGAGGCGTTTTTCTCGGTTTTGCTCGACGGGGCCGAAGGGCTTGAGCGCCGCGACTATTGCCGGGAGTGCTGGCCGAAAATTGACAATGAACGCCGCGAGCCGTGCGATGCGCCGATATTGTTCTGGCGAACTGTGCACGAGCCTGCGCCGAAAAAGCGCGCCATCGATATCGCGCTGGTTACCGAGCTATTCAAAAAGATGACCGATAGCGACGAGGAAGTTCACCGCAAGGTGCGGTATTTCCTGACACTGTTGCTGATGCGCAAAAAAGTGGTCAATCTTGTTCGGACCGGCAGTGAAAATGGCGTGGAGCATATGGTAATTCGTGTCAGGGGCGAAGACTGCGAGCGCATCGTTGCGAACCCGCAGTTGGAAGCTGGCGAACTGGAAGACGTTAAGGCCGAACTCGAAGCTATGCTCGAGATGGAATTATCGTCATAGCGCCGTGGCCCGACGCCATCGAACAAAAGGCGTCCGCGAACGTATAAATTTGAAACAGACTTTCAAAACAACCGGAGAACATCTAATGCTGGGTTTGAAAATCAGATATTTATGGATAGCGTTACTTTTGGTAGTGTTCATGATACAGGCTCCGGCTCTTACTCCAGTCGGTGCTGAGGAAGGCGCCAAGAAGACTGCTGATCTGGACCACCCCTTCGATCCGACCGTCAAGCCCTATATGGACAAGGGCAAGTACGCGCGGGCGATTGAGTATCTTTATAACGATGCCGAAGAAGAGGCGTACAAGGGAATACTCAACCTAAAACCCAAAGACGCCCGCGGTTGGTATACCCTGTGCCACATCCATAACCTGATGGGCGAGCACGACAAGGCGATCGAGATGGTCGAGATGGCTCGCAAAAACGGAGTCGACAATCCACGAATCAAGTTGGTGCATGGCGAGGCGCTTTACGCGAAGGGCGAGATCGCCAAGGCCCGCAAAATTTTCGGCCCGCTCTACAAAGCCAATCCCGGCATGCACAAGGCGATCTACAACATGGCCGTGTTGCATTATGAGGCTGGCGAACTTGCAAAAGCTGCCGGATTATACAAGGGTCTCGCCGAGATCGATCTGAAAAATTACTCCAAGAATGCCGAGTCGATTTACTGCAAGGCGCAAGGCTTTATATACTTCAAGGATTATGCTTCTGCGGTTAACATGTTTGCTTCGGCATGCTATCTTGATCCCGGCATGCAGGAAGCCTGGTATGCGCGTGCGTCGATGTACCTGGACATGTATAACAGTCCAAAAGCGTTCAAGATTACCCGTGAACTTTTGGATATTAACTGGCGCAGTTCATTAGGGAACCTGCTTCAGGCCAAGTGCGTAAACACGTCGTACTACCAGAAAGACCGCATGGGCAACACCGAAATGGAACTCAAGACCGCGTTGAAGTATGGCCCAAAAAACCAGGAAATACTGGCCTACGCGATTTTCTTCTACGCGTTTTGGGAACACTACGACGAGGCACAGGCTTACGTCAAAAAGGCCCTCGCGATTAATCCCAACAGCATAGCGATACTTTCGCAAGTTGGTTTTTACTACTACATCAGTGGGCAGGAAGAAAAATTCAAAGCGCTTGAAGCCAAAGTCAAGAAACTCAATCCCCATTGTGCCGAATTCTACTATGCAATCGGCGGCGTGATGGACAAAAAATATGGATACAGATTTGCCATCGAGTATTGCCGCAAGGCTCTGGAGGCCAACCCCAATTTCACCAAGCTCTATCCCACACTGGGCCGCAACCTGATGTTCACAGGCGCCGAAGAAGAGGGCGAGGAGTTCCTGCGCGCCTCACTCGCAGATACAGGCGGTTTCGATCCGGTAGTCAAGAACATTCTTATGGTTGTCGATGCGGTCAAAGAAGGATTCGTTGAGCGCAAATCGGAACATTTTTTGATCAAAATGGAAAAAGATGATAACCGCACCTGTGGCCCCTATGTTGAGTACCTACTCGAAGACGCCTGGGAAGAACTGTCGGAAAAATACAAATACACACCCAAGACCCTAAACGGGAAAATCATTGTGTTGGTCTTTAACGATCCTAACCAGTTTGCCGTGCGCACCATAGGTGTGCCCGGGTTGGGGCAGGCGATGGGCGTGAGTTTCGGCACAGCGCTTAATTTCAAATCTGCCAAGGCGATGTACAGCCGTCGTGCGCACCGTCACATAATGCCCTGGGCGCAGGTCGCCTACCACGAATTTACCCACGTTATTACCCTTCAGCAGTCCGAAAGCCGCACATCGCGATGGTTTACCGAGGCTCTTTCCGAGATGGAGCAAAGATTGAAATCACATGCCTGGGGCCGCGAAGAGAGTCGCATAGGCGACGCAAGGTTTGTGCGCAAGCTTCGCGCTGGCAACCTGATTTCCTGCGTCGACCTCGACCATGCCTTTGTTTCGAGGGACGTGATGGATGCTTACTATCAGTCACGCCTGATGGGTGACTGGATGCGCGAGACGTGGGGTTACGATAAACTTATCGAGATCAACAAGCAATATGCCAAACGCTGCACGACCGCAGAAATGGTAAAAGCGTGTTTTGACATGACTGTCGCCCAATACGACAAGGCTTTTGCGGATTGGTCAGCAAAAAAATACGAAAAATTCCAGGTCGGGCCTGCCTATATTCCAGAAAACATTGCTGAACTCAAAGACAAGATGGAGAAAAAAGAAAACTACTACAACGCGCAGCTCCGTGCTGATTATGCAATGGCCTGTCTGCAGAACGGCAAGCATGAAGATGTTATGAAATACGTCGCAATGGCCGAAAAACTTGATCCCAAAAATGCCGATGTTTTTCTGATTAAAGGTCTGATCGCCGCGATGAACAAAGATAAAAATGGCGCAATCAAATTTCTCAAAAAAGCCGATGCGCTTGGCGCAAAAGACAAGCTGACTATTTACGGCACAATGGCCAAGATATATGCACCTCCCCGGGGCGCCGCACCGACCAAGGTCTACATTGATTACCTGAAAAAAGCCTACGATGTATTTCCCTCCGACGCTAACCTTGTGCTCCAACTAGCGACTATCTATGAGCAGAGCGGCGATATTGCCGCAGCGCGCAAGATGCAGGAGGAATATCTCAAACTAAACGACACCAACATTAACTATCGCAAAAAGATGATCGAGATTTATGCCAAAGACGGCAAGCCTGAGCGCGTTGCGCAGATGTATCGTGAGATTCACTGGATCGATCCGTTCATCAAGGACACCCACGAATCTGCGCTTGCGGCTTTCCTTGCAGTGAAGTGGTTCGCGGAAGCAGCGGTCGAATACGAGGTGCTGGCTATGGGCGATAACAACCGTGCGCCTAAACTGGTTAAGGCCGCCGAGTGTTATATCCAGGCCGGAAAGCTTGCAAAGGCCACAAGCATACTCAATGAAGCGCTCGACGCTGACGCGCAAAATCAGGATGCCGCGCTTGCACTTAAGGCCAAGATCGCAAAGATGATCGCCGAACAAAAAAACGCACCAAAAAAACCGGCTACGCAATCCAAAGCAAATTAGACGGGAATTTGCTGCAAATGAAATAGAGTCACGGAGGAGCGATTCCAAATGTCGCAATTTATCGTAACATCCGCAAAA
>CAYSUZ010000081.1:0-6511 GCA_964434335.1 uncultured Planctomycetota bacterium
GGCGTTGCCAGAGTTCCCGCTTTTTCGAGTTCTTCGGCTGAGAGATTATTGAATTCCGATAGCAGCAATTGCTTCTTTGTTGCTTCGAGTGCCTGCTTGCATTCGTTGTAGCGTTCTTGTGCGCGCTGACAGATTCCCTCGGCGGACTCCAGCGATGCCGCAGTCTTTGTGTTACGAAGCAGCGCCTCGTTGTATTTGTCTACGGTAACAAGACGATCCTCGAAGTATTTTTCGGTGCGGAGAAATTCCCCGTGTGTGGCATCATAATCGGCCTGCGCGGATTTTTTGTCACTGAGTTTTACCGCAAGGTTGTCGGCGGCCTTGTCGAATTCGGCTACGATTTTGTTGTCGGCAACATAGTTCATATTTGCGCCCGACTTCATCATTATCAAATCTGTTTGGCGTTGTTTGATAATGCTTTCCTGGTTTTCGATTTCGCCTTCAGCTTCGCTATCGGCATCCGCTACCGTAGTGTAGAGAAGATAACCATGCTTGCCTGCTCTGTTAATGTCGGCCTGTGTGATTATCTGACCATCCTCTACTTTGAGGGTTTCTATTGTTACGTTGGACTTCGCTTTGTAAATGATTTCTTCGAGTGCTTCGAGCCATGTCTCGGTTGTGCTGACCTGGCCGCTTAGGTGTCTAGCGACCAACACACCCGTCACCAGAAATACCACTCCGACAATTCCAAAGAGGAAGAAGGCTTTGGCGTAGTTGAATTTTTTGCCAGTACCACCAGCAGGGGGGTCGCGGTAGGCGGTTTCGCTGATTTTGCGAAGTTTCATAGTCATCGTTCGAACTCCGAAAGTAAGTTCAGTTTGTTATATGCAACAAATAACAGGCCGGTAACGAGTTTTACACCCATCACTACATATTATTATTCCACATTACTTATTGTAAGTCGAGAAATTAATAAATCAAGCAAAGAAACACCTATCTCCAGTTCGGTTTGTGAGAGATGATTTGTCTCGTTTGTCCCGCAGAGACCCCAAAAGCAAAACCCAAAAACATTCTCAGTGATAAGTCCTTGTTTGGCAACGATTTATTCGCGGGCGGCTGTGTGGCCCCAACGGCACGGTGTTTGCTCTTTCTTATATGCATAACAAATGATCTTTTACAGAAAAAAAACATCAAAAAAACCGAGCCTTTTTTCTTTTTCGTGTGTCTGGGTATATGAAGAACGAGGCAGGATTTTGAGCAACAGATTCATCTTTCAATCATATGGAAGGCAACAATATGAAAATGTTTAATCTGGAATTCTTTAGTCGCTTAATTATGGTCGTGCTGTTTATTGGTGTGCTGGCGGTTGGTGCTCAGGCCGATGCCTATATCCATTGGGAAAACGCCTCAGGTAAATTGGGCGCGCTGACTTACGGCAGCCAGTGGAATTACACCGATACATACGGCGGCGGCGCTACCGAGAGCTCTCTTAATCAGAGAGTTACCTCCATTGTCTCCGTGGACGAAAACAACAACAGCGGTGTTTCGTATGCCGATTCCGCCTTCTATGCCGAATCGATATCCGACACGCTTTCGACTAACGGTCGCGGCGGACTCGTTCAGGATACTCAGGACGGTGGCTGGGGCAAGTTGCAGATACTTGGCAAAGCCGATTCATCGCGTGCCGGCACCGACATCCGCACATATACCGACGCCACCGCCGACGCTTATGTAACTTTCTCGATTCACAGTGAGGAAAAGCGCACTGCGCCCGTTCTCGTGAAATTTACCGTTGAATTTGCTTCGGTCGCTACAGACGGTTACACCGGCGATCTCAATATATATCGCGACCGCGATCCGGTGGCAGATACCGCTGACAGATTCTGCAACTTTGCTACATTTGGCGGTCTGGCTCAGGACGGACGTCCTGCTGGTCACTTCGTCCTCGAAGAAGACGAAAACACGCAGATACTTTATGACATTAACGGCAATCCGGTTGATCACATGTTCGACGATCCTTCCCGTCCTGATCAGTACGATGCGCTGGTTCCCGACGCCTTGTATGGATATCCTGACTCGGGTCGCGGTGGTTTGATCCCGGGTGAATATCTGGTTCCTTACGCTGACAACACGGTGGATATGCTATCTGACCGCACCATGCTCTACAACGACGATGGCGACGACTACGTAGACGGCAATGAGATGCAGGAAGCGCTCTTGCAGACTAGCTTGGCCGTTGATCCGGGCAACCATGCCAACGATCCGCTCTACACCGATCGGATGGAGGGCGCCAATACAATGGCGATGGAGTATTCCCGTGGCAACGTAACCTACAGCGAAGGTCTTGAGAGTTATGTAACGTACTTCTGGGTCGATCCCGAAGACTTCGACGATCCGATGGCGATATATGTTCAACTCAGCGCCAACCTCGCGGTTGACGGCGGCATCGAAGGCGATTTTGGCAGCACCGATGGCAGCGATCAACTCTCTACGATGTTCTACAACGTGCAGATCGTTCCCGAACCCGGCACGATAATCCTGATCGGTTCGGCGCTCGTTGGTATCGCAGGCATCATGCGCAAAAAACTCTTCTAGTATCTTTACGAAACACACAGGCGGCGCACTTCATTGTGCGCCGCTTTTTTTGTGCCACTCAAGTACAACCGCATTTCTTTCAGGCGCTTTGCGCGCAGCATCTATCAGAGTTAAAAAATAACCCATCATTTCCTTGCGCCCAGTCGTAAAATAAACAGAACAATTGCGAGATCAGTGCGTGTTTTGGGCGCACGAGATATCTCTTTTCAAATACAAACAAGTCTTTGAAATTTGTTCGCTCATATTATATGATACGGTTTGTGTTGCAAACTTTGCTTCGAACGCAGAATATCACTGCATTGATGAGGTGTTTATACGATGATAAAGATTAGGCATATCCCCTCAGGCGCTGTCGTTACAGTGCTTCTGGTGATGTTTATGGTGGTTGTGTCTTTATCGGAATCGCTGGTTTTGGCCCAAATCGAAATAGATCCGGGTCTGCGCCCTGATGAAAAAATTATCAAACCTCAAGATTATCTCGAAGACCTTAGTGATCTTAACAACACCTTTTTTGTTAAGACATCTTCCCAGAGCGAAGAACTGGCCGTCAAAATAAGCAACGCCGCCCAACTCGAAGCAAAAGGAAAATGGATCGACGCGGCGCTGGAGTACGATGCGATTCTCAAGCTTGCTGACAGCACGCTTGCCCAGATGCCGGGTATCGACGGTGAGAGGGTTTATCTGGGGCTTAAGGAATACTCTCGCCAGCGGCTGAAGCGCTTTCCCCCCAAAGGCGTAGCCGCGTATCGCTTGCTCGTTGACCGAAAAGTGCAGGAGCGGCTTGCGTTTGCTCTCAAAAACATGGACGAAACTGCGATACGCGAAATCGTCCTGAACTATCCCATTAGCGGTTGGGCTGACGAAGCCTTGTGGTATCTGGCTGATATTCTCTACGAAAGAGCTAATTACAACGAGGCGATGTACTACTACAATCGCCTTTTAGAAGAGTTCGATTTTCTCGACGCCAGTATTTCCATCCCAGTGGTCTATATGAAATTTGCCGCCTGCGCCCGTGAGATCGGCCACTCGGCGCTTAATACTCTAAGGGCATGCCTTGAAAATCTGCCTGCTGAAATAGCAACAAAAAGCGTTCGTGTTTATGATAAGCAAACGCATAGCTCTGTTTTGCTCAACGTGCGTGATTATCTTATAGAAACAGAGCGACTTCTTGCGGCGGGCGTAACTGAAAGCATTTCCGGTTTGGGGATCGAGCCTGAAAAATTCAAGGATATCAATCTTGCCTGGCAGACCTCGCAGATCAGAGTCGCCGGTGGCGGATACGATGCGCGTGTCTGGCGTGATCAGTTGTTCGTTAACCTGATGGGAGCGAAAAAGACTTCCGCTAATTCCAAAGATCGCGATGCCTCAGACTTGCCTTATTCTGAAGCCCGCGTTATGGGCTATGACATCTCCACTGGCAAACTCAATATTCCTGCACAAAAATATCGTTTACTTGACAGCAACCGCGCTGGCAAGGCCAGGCAGTACTTCAAGTCGACCATCTGTGTCGACGATACCAGTTTTTATTTCCTGGATTATGCATACCGAGGCGGCCCTCTCCTTCCCCAACAAAACATCCCGATGGGTATGGGGGTGAGGATGATGCTCCAGCACTACGTATCGGAATTGCATGCCTGCGACAAAAAAGACGGTAAACTCAAATGGGCACAGCCCTGGGAGGCCAATCACGTTGGCAATCGCGGCGGTATCGATCCGGCCAAAGCCCGCGATTTTTTGAACAATATGTGCATCACCTCTGCGCCTGTCCGCTATGGCGCCTATTTATATGTAAATGTTGTCAGATCGCTGGCCGAGTTTAACGAAACTTATGTAGCGTGTTTCAATGCTTCCAATGGAGTACTCATGTGGTATTCGCACATTGGCGGCGAAGCTTTCTTAAACGGCAGTTCCCAGAGCCAGCGCAGGCCGGAGATGGGCTCGTGTTTGACCGTGGTTGATAACATGGTGTGCTTTTCGACCAATATGGGGGTTGTGGGCTGTGCAAGCGCCGAAACCGGCGACATTCTGTGGATTGCTAAATATCGAGTTCAGCCAAACATTAGGGGCAATGCCAATTCTTTTAGACGTCCGGCAGTTCAGGTTCAGCCTTTTGTCTGGAACCCCACTCCGCCTAAGGTAGTACGCGATATTAAAGTGACTGTTCGCGGGAAGACCTTCCGTGCCGACCTTATGTTGGTTGCGCCCAGAGATTCTGACAGCGTTTACGCATTCGATATTGTAACAGGCAAGCGCCTTTGGGAACGCAATGTAAGCACCGGATTTCCCAAAAACACTAATCAAGGCCCACGATGGATCAACTTTACCGATAAACATGTCTTTGTAATTCAAGATGAGATAAAGGACACTGACTCTGCTGGCTACAAGCCTCGAAAACTAATGGTATTGGAGATCGCCACAGGCAAAGAAATAGATTTCCCAAAATTAGTTGCCAAAAAATGCGGCAGAGATATTCTGAATTCCAGCAAAAACCTGATGCAGGCAAAGCCCTATGTTCATGGCCGCTGGCTGGTGCTTATGACCACGACCAACCTGTACTGCTTCGATGTTGAGAAAGATTACGCGTTGGTTGCCGATGTCAAAATAGATGTTAAAGGCATTGTTAAAAGACATGTAAAACCCGGCAATGATATTTCTCGCGCGGCGGAAGTCAAACGTATGAGTAAATTAATTCAGAAATCTTTTGAGAGTCCCCAAAACATAGTACTTCAGGGAACCAGGCTTTTCTTTATGGGCGCCGAATACATAACCTGCTACGAGCTTGCTCGCAGCACCGACTCTCCGTAATCAATAATGAACTCCCAGTTTTATCAACGAAAAAGGGCGTGGTCGCAAACCGCGCCCTTTATTTTTTTGCTTGCGTTGCCTGTGGCACAGAACAATAAACTTGCGCACCCGGAGAGTCGATTATATGATATGTCCATTCTTCTAGGAGGCTTAAGTTGCTGTTAAACGCATTCAAAAAACTCTTCAAAGTATCCCAGCCGATCATCGGCTCCGTTCACCTAAAACCTCTGCCCGGTGCGCCACATGCCGTAACGATGGACAAGGTAGCCGAAGCCGCGCTGGCCGATGCCGAGGCAATCGTTTCTGGCGGCGGCAACGCCCTGATAGTCGAGAACTTCGGAGACGCACCGTTTTACAAAGATCGTGTTCCTGCGCATACTGTCGCGGCTGTAACAACTATCCTAACAAAGCTCCGCGACCAATTTCCAAAAATCCCCATAGGTGTCAATATCCTGCGTAACGACGCAGCGGCTGCGCTGGGTATCGCTGCCGTTACCTGCGCGGATTTTATTCGCGTCAACATACACTCCGGACTATACGCCACGGATCAGGGCCTCATAGAAGGCCGCGCACACGAAACACTGCGGCTGCGCGAGTCGCTGAGGTCGCGCGTATTGATTTTTGCCGACGTCGCCGTCAAGCACGCCTCGCCTCTCGACCGACGCGATATCGGAGAGTTAGCCCGCGAGACAGCAGGGCGCGGCGGAGCCGATGCCATTATACTGACCGGTGCGCGAACCGGTGCGCAGACCTCCAGCGCAGAGCTGAGCAACGTTCACGCGGCTGTTAAGTGTCCTGTCATTATAGGCAGCGGCATCACCCCCGAAGACATCGAAAATTACACCAAGGCCGACGGTTTCATCGTCGGAACCTATCTAAAATACAGCGGCGACGTTCACCGTGCTGTGGACATCGAGCGCGTACGTGCGTTGGTTAAGGCGGTCAAACGCCTCAGACGCAACAGGAGGTAGCAATGAAAAATTCGCTTGTTTTCTTATTACTGTTCGCGCTTATGCTCGGATTTGTCGGATGCGAAGGCTTTAACCAGATTATCAACATGAGCGAAGAAGACGGCCTGCTGGTCGGTTCCGACGTGCTGATAACCCCCGGCACTACTGCCGAAATCGTGGTGAGGTTTGAAAAAGTTACCGGCACTCATCCCTTCGTAGGC